>NZ_LWGH01000242.1:0-11426 GCF_001635395.1 Sulfitobacter sp. HI0129
TTCCGGGAAGGCGGCAATGGCCTGATCGCCCGGTTCGAAAACGACCCCGCGGCCACCCAGCTATACGAAGTGGACGAAGCCGGGCAGGAACTGATCTGCCTCGGCCCCAAGGTGGGCGTCTGACCGGGGGCGCGGCCCGCCGGACAGACATAAAGGTCAGAACAGATCGCCCTGCTCAGGCGGCGGATCGCTGCGCTTGCGGGGGGCGCTGCGCCGGGTGACATCCACGGTACCGTCGGCAAATTCGATCTCCAGCGCAGCGGCCCGCCGGGCTGCCGCCGTGTTCGTGACCAGCTTGCCATCGGCCCGAACGACGGCATAGCCCCGCGCCAGCGTTTCCTTGTAGCCGAGGGTGGAAAGCGCCCTGCCCAACCCTTCCAGCTTTTCGCGACGGCGGGCCAGATTGCGCAGCATCGCGCGGTCGACCCCTTCGGCCATCGGGCCAAGCCGGTCGCGCTGGCGGATCAATTCCCGTTCGAGCATCTGCGGGCGGAACCGTTCTACGCGCGCGGTCAGGCGGTCGGACTGTTGCTGCATTCGCCGGTCGAGCGCGGGCCTCAGCCGGTCGGCCAACTGCGCAAGGCGACGTGCGTCCCCCGCCAGAAGGCGCGTCAGCACGGAATGGCGCAGGCCCCCCGCCACATCGGAAAGCCTAACCCGCCGCTTCTGCACGCCGGACGTCAGCGCGGGGCCGAGCCGCGCGCCCGTCATGTCAAGCCGCTGGCGCGGTCCGTCCAGCAGGGTGACCGGGCGTGGCAGGGCGCGCGCAAGGTCGCGCAGGCGCTGGTCCCGTCTGCTCAGACATTGCGACAACGCCTGAACCATGCGCGCCTCCTGCCCTTCAAGCAGGGCGGCGAGTTCGTGCCGGACAGGCACCGCCAGCTCCGCCGCCGCCGTGGGCGTAGGCGCGCGCCGGTCCGACACATAGTCGATCAGCGTCGTGTCCGTCTCATGGCCCACCGCCGAGATCAGCGGGATGGCAGACGCCGCGGCGGCCCGGGCGACCACCTCTTCATTGAAACCCCAGAGATCCTCCACCGAGCCGCCGCCGCGCGCCACGATCAGCAGATCGGGCCGGGGCAGCGCCCCGCCGGGCGTCAGGGCGTTGAACCCTTCGATGGCGCGCGCCACCGCGGGGGCACAGCCCGGCCCCTGCACCGCGACGGGCCATATCAGCACCTTGCGGGGAAACCTGTCGCGCAGCCGGTGAAGGATGTCCCTGATCACCGCCCCGGAGGGGGAGGTGATCACGCCGATGATCTCCGGCAGGTAGGGCAAGGGCCGCTTGCGGGCGGGATCGAAAAGCCCTTCGGCCTCCAGCGCCTTCTTGCGCTTTTCCAACAGGGCCATGAGCGCACCGGCCCCGGCGGGCTGGATATCCTCGATCACGATCTGGTACTTCGATTGCCCGCCAAAGGTGGTTACGCGGCCCGTGGCGATCACCTCCATCCCTTCCTCGGGCTGGGTGTCGAGCTTTGCGGCGGTGCCCTTCCAGATGACGCCGGCGATCACCGACCTATCATCCTTGAGGTCGAGATAGAGATGCCCCGACCGCGGCCGGCTGACACGCCCGACCTCGGCCCGGATTCGGACATGGCCGAATTCCCCCTCGATCACGCGCTTGATCGCGCCCGAAAGCTCGCTGACGGTAAATTCCGGGCTGTTTCCGCCCGGCTGCGGATCGTCGATCAGGTCCATCCCGGTCCATTCTTGTGCAACTGCTCGTCGCAGAATAGAACGCCCCAAATCCGAGGCCAAGCAGATCAGGAGCGCCCATGAACATTCTCATCCTCGGTGGCGGCGGACGCGAACATGCGCTGGCCTGGGCCGCGCTGCAGAATCCGCGCTGCGACAAGCTGATCGTGGCCCCCGGCAACGCGGGAATCGCCGCCATTGCCAGCTGCGCCGATCTCGATATCACCGATGGGGCCGCGGTGGTCGCCTTTGCGGAAGGCGCCAGCATGGATTTCGTCATCATCGGCCCCGAAGCGCCGCTGGCCGCGGGTGTGGCCGATGACCTGCGCGCGGCGGGGCTGGCCGTATTCGGCCCCTCTGCCGGGGCCGCCGCGCTCGAAGCCTCCAAGGCCTTCACCAAGGAAATCTGCGCTGCCGTCGGGGCCCCCACCGCGGGCTACGGTCACTTCACCGATGCGCAGGCGGCTCGCACTTATGTAAAGGCGCAGGGCGCGCCCATCGTGATCAAGGCAGACGGCCTCGCCGCAGGCAAGGGCGTGATCGTCGCCATGACGGAGCGCGAGGCGCTCGATGCCGTGGATACGATGTTCGACGGTGCCTTCGGCGAGGCCGGGGCCGAAGTCGTGATCGAGGAGTTCATGGAAGGCGAAGAAGCCTCCTTTTTCGTGCTCTGCGACGGCGAAACCGTCCTGCCCATCGGCACCGCACAGGACCACAAGCGCGTCGGCGAAGGCGATACCGGCCCCAACACCGGCGGCATGGGCGCCTATTCCCCCGCCCCGGTTCTGACCGACGAAATCGCGGAACGCGCGCTGGAAGAGATCATTCGCCCCTGCGTGGCGGAAATGGCGCGGCGCGGACTGCCCTATCAGGGGGTGCTCTATGCCGGGCTGATGATCAAGGATGGCCATCCCCGACTGGTTGAATACAACGTCCGCTTTGGGGATCCGGAATGCCAGGTGCTGATGATGCGGCTGGGCGCGCAGGCGCTGGACCTGATGCTCGCCGCCTCGAACGGAACATTGGGGGAGATGCGGGTGAACTGGGCCGCGGACAACGCGCTGACCGTTGTGCTGGCCGCCGATGGCTATCCCGGCAGCTATGAAAAGGGCACCGCCATTCGCAACCTCGACACCCTGCCCGAGGACAGCATGAACATGGTGTTCCATGCAGGCACCGCCCTGCGCAATGGCCAGACCGTCGCGACGGGAGGCCGGGTGCTGAACGTCACCGCGCGGGGTGAAACATTGGCTGAAGCGCGCGACCGGGCCTACCGGATGGTGGATGCGATCGACTGGCCCGAAGGCTTCTGCCGCCGCGACATCGGCTGGCGCGCGCTCAACGAAGGCTGAACCCGCCCCGTCCCGCGTTCAGTGCGACCGCCCCTTCCAAATGGCAGAAAATCCCCCCCGGAGGGCCGGGTCGCTCCGGGCACGCCGCTGATTTTCAGGAGCATTCCAACGCAGCAGCGAACCCGGCGCGCCCTTCATGCGGGCCGATGTCCCGGGCGGTGACGGTCTCTCCATCGAACTGGAGCGCCAGCATCCGGGAAAAATCCGCGCTGGCGACGATCATCTCCGGCCCCGCTCCGCAGGTGCGGATACCCCCCGCGATGTCCGGCTCTCCGATCCGGTGGTTGGTCACGCCCGGAAAGGATGCAACCTCTTGCAGGCTCCCCTCCTCATAGCGCCAGATACGCAAGGTCTTTGCCAGATGGGGCCGGTCCACATAGGCCAGCTCCACCTTGCCGTCACCGGCCAGGTCCGCCGCACCCACGGGGGCGAGCCAGCGGTTGCGTTGCCCGATGAATGGCGTCACCGCGACCGGGCCAGTCGTATCGTAAAGGGCAAGCCGCGCGCCTTTGGAAAGGTCGCTTTCCACGACCATCACCAGCGGGCCGTGCTCTCCCACGTCGACGACGCGGGGGGCGACGTCTTCGAACACGCGATGCTCCGGGAGGCGCAGCGTCACCACGCGCTCTGCCTGTTCCGTACAATCGGCGCAGGGGGAGAGCGTCAGCCGCAGGGCGCCCCATTCGATCGCATCGCCGAGCACGCCGTGATCGTAGCGTTCCGTCGGTTCCGCGTATTCCGCCGCGATGATCGTCTCCGCCCGCGCGGGGGCGGTGACAATCGCAAGGCCACAGGCCAGCGCGGAAACGAGGGCGCGCATGTTCAGATCTGCTTTTCGGGCATCTGGACGCGCAGGCCGTCCAGCGCATCCGTCACCTTCAACTGGCAGGTCAGGCGGGACCGGGCGGGATCGGGCTCATAGGCGAAATCGAGCATGTCCTCTTCCATGTCGTCCTTGGGCGGCAGCTTTTCTACCCAGGCCGGGTCAACGTAGACATGGCAGGTGGAGCAGGCACATGCCCCGCCACAATCCGCCTCGATCCCGGGAATGTTATTGTCCCGTGCGCCTTCCATCACGGTCAGCCCGTTGGCGACCTCCACGACATGTTCCTTGCCGCCGTGTTCTACATAGGTGATCTTGGCCATTGCCCGCCTTCTCCTCGAAAATCCGTCGCTCGTGTCTAACCGTGCGCGGGGGGCGCTGCCAGCCCCTTTTCGCCGCTGCGCCCGGACAGGGCTTCACAGGGACGCGACGCGCGCCAGTGCTGGGCAAGGGGGATGAAACTGCGTAGGTTCAGGCGGAGTAAGCGTCATCTGAAAGGCCGCCGCATGCGCGCCCCCCTGTACGAATTGTTCTATCCCTGCCCCGCCGCGTTGGCGCTGACCCTGGCAAGCCTTGCGGGATGCGCCGATCCGGGCGGAGGCGCCGGGCGTCCCGCCGCCGAACCGCCCGAACCGGGTGTTGCGGTCGCGACCCGCGAGGGGCCGGCGGGCGCGCCGCCCGGCACCTGCTGGGGCAAGACCTTAACACCGGCTGTCATCGAAACGGTCACGAGCCAGGTGCAGGTCGAACCCGCCAAGATGGGGAAGGACGGCACGATCAGCGCCCTGCCCGTGTACCGGACTGAATCGAACCAGCAGATCGTGCGCCCCCGGCAGGAAAACTGGTTCGAGACACCCTGCCCCGATACGCTCGATCCCGAATTCTATGCCAGCCTGCAACGGGCGCTGCAGGCACGTGGTTTCTATAGTGGGGCGATCACCGGCATCTTTGATGGCCCCACGCGGGCGGCCCTGCGCCGCTATCAGCGGCAGGATGGGCCGGACAGCGAGGTACTGGCCCTCACCACGGCGCGCAACCTCGGCCTGGTGATCGTGCCGCTTTCGGCGCTGTAAAGAAGCAAAAAGGGCGCCCCGCGGGACGCCCTTGATCTTTCTGCTGTAACCCTGCGGTCCGATCAGCGATCGAGACCCAGTGCCACGAACCGCGGATCTCCGGCACGGCGCACCAGCAGCAGCAGCGATTTGCGCCCCGCTTCGCGGGCAGCGGCCACGCGGTCTTCGAAATCCGAGATGCTGGCTACCTTCTCCTGCCCGGCTTCGGTGATCACGTCACCGGCGCGCAGGCCTTTTTCAAAGGCTTCGGATGCCTCGTCCACCTGTGTCACGGCAAGTCCGTCCATTTCGGGGTCAAGCTCCAGCTCCTCGCGCATCTCGTCATTGAGCGGTGCGAGGGTCAGGCCCAGCAACTCCTTGGAAGTGGGGGCTTCGTCCTCATCGGGGAGCGCCTCTTCCAGATCGGGGGAGGCAGCGGCATCGGCATCTTCACGACGGCCAAGCACGACCTTCATTGTCTGCGACTTGCCTTCGCGCATGACGGTTACCCGTACGGAGGCACCCACCGGGCTGTTGCCCACCTGCCGGACAAGCGCGCGTGTATCGGCCACCTCGACCCCGTCGAAGGACATGATCACATCGCCGGTCATCAGGCCCGCTTCCTTGGCGGGGCCATCCGGCACATCGGTGATGAGCGCGCCGCTGGCCTTGGCAAGGCCCATGGCGTCGGCCACATCCTCAGTCACGTCCTGAATGCGCACACCCAGCCAGCCGCGCCGGGTCTCGCCGAACTCTTTCAACTGGTCCACGACGCGCGTCACCACGTTGGACGCCATGGAGAAACCGATGCCGATGGAGCCGCCGTTGGGCGACAGGATGGCGGTGTTCACTCCGATCACCTCACCGTCCATGTTGAACAGCGGACCGCCCGAGTTGCCCCGGTTGATGGCCGCGTCGGTCTGGATGTAATCGTCATAGGTGCCCGAAAGCGCCCGGTTCCGCGCGGAAACGATGCCTGCGGAGACTGAAAAGCCCTGACCCAGCGGGTTGCCCATGGCGATCACCCAGTCGCCCACGCGGGCGGCGTTGCTGTCGCCGAAGCTGACGAAAGCCAGCGGCGCGGGGGCTTCGACCTTGAGCAGAGCGATATCCGTCTTGGGATCGGTGCCGATCAATTCGGCCTTCAGCTCCTGACCGGAGAAGAATTCGATCAGGATCTCGTCCGCCCCTTCGATGACGTGGTTGTTGGTGACGACGAAGCCGTCCTCGGAAATGACGAAACCGGATCCCAGCGCGGAAGACCGGCGCGGGCGCGGACCTTCGCCATCGCGGTTGCGATCACGGAATTCGCGGAAGAAATCCTCAAACGGGCTGCCCTCGGGCACGATGCCCTGCGGGCCGGTGCGGCCTTCGACCATGGTGGAGGTCGTGATGTTGACCACGGAGGGGCTGATCTTTTCCGCGAGCGGGGCAAGACTTTCGGGCTTCGCCCAGGCGCCAACGGATTGAAGCGCGATGAAAAGCGCCGTGAGCATCGCCAGCAGGATGAGCGAAACCTGCGCGGGCTGAGCGGATTCCTGGGTTCGGGCGCGCGCCTGTGGCTGCATGGTCGTCTCCTGTCCTTGTGGATGGCCGGGGCCGGGATAGTGCTGGGCGCAAGACTGCATCCGCAACTTGCCCGCCGCAACATGAAACATGTATCCGATCACGGGGTTTTCAACCCGCCGGAAGCGGTGCATCAAGCAACATTGGGCCCTTCAACGGGGGCTGCGACAAAAGGATACACGCCCCCCTGGCCTTTTTCTGACGCTTGCGGGTCGGAGGTCATACGCCCAGTTGGAACGCCAGCCAGACCAGGATGAGCCCCGCCAGCGCCACCAGAAGGCCGACCTGCCGGATCGCCGTTTCAGGCAAGGTGCGAAGCGTTTCCAACAGCCGTTCCAAAAGCGAAGGGGCCAGCGCGTACACCAGCCCCTCCAGAACCATCGCAAGCCCTAGGGCCAGCAGCAGAAGGCTCATCTGCTTTCGCCTTCCTCAGACCTCACGCCCTGATCGGACCGCAGGTAGTTGAAGAATTCGCTATCAGGCGACAGAACCATGGTGGAGTTTTCGCCTTTCAGCGCCTGCTCATAGGCGCTCAACGACCGGTAGAACTCGAAGAATTCCGCGTCCTTGCTATAGGCGGAGGCGAAGATCGAGTTGCGTTCCGCGTCGGCTTCACCCTCGATGATGCGGGCGTCACGGCGCGCTTCGGAGAGGATCTCCTCGTAGGTACGATCGGCAAGCGCCGTGACGCGCTGCGCGGCTTCGCGCCCGCGGGCACGTTCATCCGTCGCTTCGCGTTCGCGTTCCGCGATCATCCGCTGCAGCGTGGCATCGAAGTTCTGCTCCGGCAAGTTGGTCTGGCGCAGCCGCACATCCACGATATCGAGGCCCAGCGCCGCCGCCCGGGCATCGGCGCGGTCACGGATCTGGTCCATCAGGGCAGACCGTTCGGGTGACAGGATCGTGTTCGACGTCACACCCTGCGAACCCAGAACCGCACGGATCTGACCTTCGAGAATACCGTTGAGCTGATCTGCAGCGCTCCGCTCCCCGCCGGCGCCGATGGCCTGACGGTACTGAACCACGTCGTCGATGCGGAACAGCACGAAAGCGTCGATCTCAAGCCGGCGGTCATCCGCCGGGGTGACTTCGATCACGGGTGTTTCCAGCGACAGGACGCGGTCGTCGTAGCGCACGACTTCGTCCAGCAGCGGCACCTTGAAGCCGATCCCGGGTTCGGTCCGAACCTGTTTGATCTGGCCGAAGCGCAGAACCAGCGCCTTTTCACGCTCATCCACGACGTAGATGGCGGAAAGCACGACGATCAGGGCGACGACCGCGACGGCAATGAGTATCTTCGTGGTCCGCATCAGTTCGACCCTCCGTTACGCCGCAACTCGTTCAGGGGCAGATATGGCACGACCCCCTGCCCGGTGCCGGACTGGTTGTTTTCGAGGATGATCTTGTCCACGTCGCCAAAGACCTTTTCCATTGTTTCGAGGTAAAGACGTTTGCGCGTCACCTCGGGGGCCTCGGCATATTCCTCGCGGACCGCTTCGAAACGGCTCGCTTCACCGACAGCATCGTTCACCACGCGGGCGCGGTACCCTTCGGCAGCTTCGAGAAGCTGGGCGCTTTCACCCCGGGCCTCGGCGAGGCGGCGGTTGGCGTAGGCGTCGGCCTGACGCTCCACCCGGTCCCGCTCCTGCTCGGCGGCTTGAACGTCACGGAAGGCGTCGACGACCGAAACAGCGGTGGTGTTGCCCTGCGCGTCGGTCACCTGCACGGTCTGGCTTGGCGGGTCGACCTTGTTGAGGTTGACGCGCAGCACGTTGATCCCGGACTCACGGTTATCGAGCGTGCCCTGGATCAGTTCCTTCACCCGCGCTTCGACAGCGGCACGATCCCGGTTCAGGATCGGCGCCAGTTCGGACTGGGCGATAACCTCACGCATGGCGGATTCGCTGATCGCCCGCACGGCGGCATCCGGATCGCGGAGGGAGAACTTGAAATTCTTGGCGTCCTTGATGTTCCAGACCACCTGAAAGTCGATGTCGACGATGTTTTCGTCCGTCGTCAGCATCAGGCCATCATTGTCGCCGCCGGAACGGCGCACGCCGATTTCCTCGGTACGGTTGGTCGTCACATCGAAGACTTCCGCCGTGACCACGGGCCAAGGCGCGAAGTTCAGACCTTCGGTGCCGATCTCGGAGAAATCGCCCAGCAGCAATTCGATGGACTGCTGTTCGGGCCGCACGGTGTAGAGGCTCGCGAAAAGCCACAGGACCAGCGCCACCACAAGGCCAAGGCCCACGGTGCCGCGTGTCAGCGCGGGGCCACCGGAGGGGCCGCGCCCGCCGCCGTCACCGCCCCGGTCGCGTCCGCCGCCGCCCATAAGGACGCGCAGATGCTCCTGACCTTTTCTTACCAGTTCGTCGATCTCGGGGATTTGCGGTTTGTCCTGCGGCCCGCGTCCGCCCCCGTCGTTGTTGCCCCGGTTGCCACCGGGCGGGGTTTCACGCCCGCCGCCGCTACCCCGGTTTCCTCCGCCGCCCCAAGGGCCGCCCGTGTTGCCAGCCATTCATTCTTCCCTTCATCGGCCGCAAACCGGCCCGTTGTCCCAAAATTGTGCACGATACCGCCGATTTCAAGCAGTTCGCGCCGGCTTTCGCAGGGTTACCAGTTCTTCGGTCATCGTCGGATGGACCGCGCAGGTCTGATCGAACTGCTCCTTGGTCAAGCCTGCCTTGACCGCGATCCCCGCAAGCTGGATCATCTCGCCCGCGTCGGGTGCGACGATGTGACAACCCAGCACGGTGCGATTTTCCTTCGAAACGATCAGCTTCATCAAGACCCGGTTCGATTTCTGCGCAAAGGCGGTGCGCATGGGCCGGAAGGAGGTGACATAAACCTCCACCTCCTCGCAGACGCGCGCTTCTTCCTCGCTCATCCCGACGGTTCCCATCTCGGGCTGGGTAAAGATCGCCGACGGCACCAGTTTATGGTCGACGGCGGTCTTTTCCCCGCCAAAGACCGTCTGGACGAACGCCATGCCTTCGCGGATCGCCACCGGGGTCAGGTTCACCCGGTCGGTCACATCGCCGATGGCATAGATCGAGGGCACATCGGTCTGGCTGTATTCGTTCACCAGTATCTCTTTCCGGCGTCCCAGCTTCACGCCGGTATTGTCCAGCCCCAGATCGGCAGTGTTGGGCACCCGTCCGGTGGCGAAAAGCACCATGTCGAAGACCTTTTCGCCGCCGTTGGTCGATTTCACCCAGATCGGCCCCTTCTGCATCGGATCGGCGCCGTCGTCGCTGGGTTCATGCGAAGACGCCCCGGGCTCTGTCACGCCGCCGGTGTCGCCGCGTTTCTTGCGATCCGACAGCAGTTCCATGTCGACGACATTGGTGCCCATGTGCAGGTCGATCCCCTCGTCCCGCATACATTCGGCCACCAGCCCGCGGGCCTCTTCGTCGAAACCGCGCAGGATCTGGGCACCGCGGTAATATTGCGTCACCTCGACCCCCATCCCGTTCAGGATGCAGGCAAATTCGCAAGCGATATAGCCGCCCCCGATGATCAGGATCGATTTCGGGAGTTGTTCGAGGTTGAAAATGTCATCCGACACGATGCCGAGTTCGGCATTGGGCAGTTCAGGGCGCACCGGGTGCCCGCCCACTGCGATCAGCACGTGCTTGGCTGTCTTGGTGGTCCCATCGGCGAGTTCGACGGTATGCGCATCTTTCATTGTCGCACGCTGGTCGAAAGTTTCGACCCCGGCGTTGGTCAGAAGGTTGCGGTAGACCTTTTCAAGGCGGTCCAACTCTTCGTGCAGGCGACCGCGGAACATGTGCCAATCGAACGGGCCGGTCTTGTGATCCCAGCCGTAGCACGCCGCTTCGCTGGCCAGATCCGCATAGCCCGAGGCATAGACCATCAGCTTCTTGGGCACACAGCCCCGGATCACGCAGGTGCCACCGTAGCGGCTTTCCTCGGCCAGCCCCACCCGCACCCCGTGTTCAGAGGCCGCCACCCGCGCGGCACGCACACCGCCCGACCCGCCGCCGATTACGAAAAGATCGTAATCGAACTTGTCGTCGGATGCTTCTTTCTTGCTCGCCATGTCGCCCGCCTTCCCAGTGGTCTCGTTTCAGTCGTTCAGATCCGAAAACAGGTTGTCCGATTCGACAAAATCAAGTTTTTCAGTGGCTACGGTGCCCTCGTTGATGTCGCGCACCTCGACCCGCCCGTCCCCGTAGCCCACGACGACCGCATCGCAGATGTCTATGAAAAGCCCGTTCTCCACCACGCCGGGCATCTGGTTCAGAACCAGCGCCAACTGGCGCGGATTNCCGATCCTGTTGAGATGCAGATCGAGGATGTGGTTGCCTTCGTCCGTTATATAGGGGACCTGACCGTTCATGCGCAGCGTGCTGGAATTGCCCAGCACGTCCATGCTGATCAACGTCTCTTCGATCAGTGCCTGCGTGGTTTGCCAGCCGAAGGGGATCACCTCCACCGGGAGGGGGAAGTTGCCCAGCGTCTCCACTTCCTTGCCGACATCGGCGATCACCACCATTTGATCGCTCGCGGTGGCGACGATCTTCTCCTGCAGCAGGGCGCCGCCGCCGCCCTTGATCAGGTTCAACTCTCCATCAAATTCATCCGCGCCGTCGATGGTCAGATCGAGCCACTTCGCTTCATCGAGCGAGATCACCTCGATCCCTACGTTGCGGGCAAGCTCTGCCGTGCGGCTGGAGGTGGGAACGCCGCGGATCTTCAATCCGTCCTCGCGTACCATCNCCCCCAGGCAGCGCACCAGCCATGCGGCGGTGCTGCCGGTGCCCAGCCCCACGCGCATGCCGTCCTCGACGAAATCGGCGGCCCGCCGGGCGGCGACGAATTTCGCCTTGTCGATGGGGGAAAGCTCTCCGGTCATTGCGGCAACTCCAATGGCAAGGGTCGGTGCAGGCGTTATAGGGGCAACCGCGCCAT
>NZ_LWGH01000243.1:0-11023 GCF_001635395.1 Sulfitobacter sp. HI0129
ATGCTCCAATAGATCAGATGTTGCTGGAATGAGTGTATCTAGGCCCCTTTCCAGCGGTTTACAAGCACCTATTCCAAGGCGGTCACACCGTCGATGTCATCCTTGGACAGGCGGGCCAGCATCTGCCTTACGGTCAGGCCGGTGAGCGGATGCACCCAGTCCGGCGCCACCTCTGCCAGAGGGACAAGAACGAAGGCGCGATCCTCCATGCGAGGATGCGGCAGGATCAGTTCTTCGGGGGTCTTACCCACCTGTTCCGACAGGGGCATTTCCCGCCAGCGACGATGTGTCGCGGCATCCGGCAGCACCGTATCCCCCACCGCAAGAAGGTCGAGATCGAGCGTTCGCCGCCCCCACCGCTCCCCCCGCTTCCGCCCCATCATTGCTTCGATCGCATGCAGATGGCCAAGGGCTTCAGCCGCGGTCCAGTTTGCCTCTAAATTTGCCGCCGCATTGACATAATCTGGCCNATTTCCCGGGGGAAAAGCCGGGCTGTGATACAATCTGCTAGCAGCACGAATCGTCGCGCCGCTTCGTTCAAGTTGTGCCTGCGCTTCGCGCAACAACTCAGCCGAAGTGGCGGTTTTTGACGCAAGGTTACTGCCGAAGGCCACTAGAATACGGTTGCGAAACACACGATTTGACACGCTGGATGCTCCTGAAAGGACGGGTTGATCCGACTGCAAAAGAATATAGGTAACGTAAACGTAAAGCCGGAACCGGGAACTAAGTCGATGCTAGGGTTCGGTTTCCAATAAAAAGAACAAATGGTGAGGCGGGTTGTTACCCGCGCGGACCTCAGAAGGGAATATGATGTTCTATAGGGACGAGCGGCTGGCTCTCTTCATAGATGGCTCGAACCTTTACGCCGCGGCGAAGACGCTGGGGTTCGACATCGACTACAAACTTTTGCGTCAGGAGTTCATGCGCCGGGGCAAGCTCCTCCGGGCATTCTATTATACCGCGCTCCTTGAAAACGACGAATATTCGCCCATTCGCCCCCTTGTGGACTGGCTGAACTACAACGGGTACTCGATGGTGACTAAACCGGCCAAGGAATATACTGACAGCCTTGGCCGTCGGAAGGTCAAGGGAAACATGGACATCGAGCTTGCCGTCGATGCCATGGAACTCGCCCCTCATGTCGACCATATCGTGATCTTCTCGGGCGATGGTGATTTCCGCCCGCTGGTCGAAAGCCTTCAGCGGCAGGGCGTGCGCGTTTCCGTTGTCAGCACGATACGAAGCCAGCCGCCCATGATCGCCGACGATCTGCGTCGGCAGGCCGACAACTTCATCGAACTGGAAGATTTGCGCGACGTCATCGGACGGCCCCCGCGCGATAACGCCCCGGGCGAACAATAGACGGCGAAGACGCGGTCGTTACCGCCCGAGGCGGCCGATCGCGTTTTCAATGAGATGCAGCGGCCATGTGTCCTTCGGCTGTTCGGCATAGCTCGCACTGGCGAAACTGACGCGCGTTCTGAGGCCGCAGCACCGCAGATAGGCTTCATCCATCTCGGCGAAGACCTTGGCCAGATCGCGGTGCACCATCTCGTTCAGGTCCGGCAGATCCACATAGGACATCAACAGAAACAGGCCGCGCCCTTTGTGACAGACCAGTCCTTTTAGCTTTCCCACCTGCTCCACCAGGGCATCCGCGACCGCGCTTAGATAGGATACCTGCCGTTCGGCAGAAAGACGGCGCATGATGCTGTCCATATCCTCCACCTGCAATGCAACGACATTGAGCTTTCGCCCCGAACTCGGCTCAAGCTGGAGCAGGCAGTTCTCGAACGCGATGGGAGAGACGAGACCGCCGTCCCCCAGCTTCTTCATGGCACCGCGCTGCTTCATCATCTCGATATGCTGCGGCAAGCTTTCACCCGCCCCCGCCGTTGCGTGGGCCCGGTGCCAACGCGCGATCTCGAAGCTATGCATCTCTATGGCATGCATCCGGGTTTCGAGATCGAAGAGTTCGAAGGGTTTGACCAGATAGTCCAGCGCACCCGCGGCGAAAGCCTCCGCGATATATTGGGGGCTTTCCTGTGCGGTCGACATCACGATCGGCACGAAAGCATAGACAGGCCGACTGCGAATATCGGCGATAAGTTCGATCCCGGATTTATCCGGCATCTTGATGTCCAGTAGAAAGCAGTCGAAGGGGGTTCTCGTCGCGTCGATCTGTTCGATCGCATCCGCCGCGTTCTGTGACAGGTGAACGTCGGCATATCCTATATTCAAAAGGAAGGTTTTGCAGATATCCAGAACGATCGGGTCATCATCGACGACGAGTATCTTCATAGGCTCAGTACCATTACTCTGAGGGCCCACGCGAGAGAGGCGCGACCACCTCGATTATTTGAGCGTTAACGTAGGGTAAACGCCCGTGCATAACTCTATTGATGAGCGGACACTCGCCTACCCTATGCCAATCTTATCCACAACTCCACCAATTTTTTAACCTAAAGTTGAACTTGTTAACAATTTTTAAACCAAATCGAAAAATGTGTTTTTTCGGTGTCAATACCGGGGGTCTGGACGCATCCCGCCCCAACCCTTACCTGTGCCCCAACGCAGGAGGCATCGATGTCCAATACGCCGCTTACTCTCTACCTTGCCGCGCCACGCGGTTTCTGCGCCGGTGTGGACCGTGCGATCAAGATCGTCGAGATGGCGTTAGAAAAATGGGGTGCCCCAGTCTTCGTGCGGCATGAGATCGTGCACAACAAATATGTCGTGGACGAATTGCGCGAACGCGGCGCGGTCTTCGTGGAGGAACTGGACGAATGCCCCACCGACCGCCCGGTGATCTTTTCCGCCCATGGCGTCCCCAAAGCCGTCCCCGCCGCGGCCGAAGCGCGCAACATGATCTACGTCGATGCGACCTGTCCGCTCGTAAGCAAGGTACATATCGAAGCCCAGCGACACCATGAGGCCGGCCTCCAAATCGTCATGATCGGCCACGCGGGCCACCCTGAAACCGTCGGCACCATGGGCCAACTCCCCGAGGGTGAGGTGCTGCTGGTCGAAACCCCCGAAGATGTGGCAACGCTCAGGGTGCGGGACCCCGAGCGGCTTGCCTATGTCACCCAGACCACCCTCAGCGTTGACGACACAACCGATATCGTAGCCGCCCTGAAAGCGCGGTTTGCGGCAATCGTCGGCCCCCACAAGGAAGACATCTGCTATGCCACGACCAATCGGCAGGAAGCGGTGAAGGCGATGGCCCCTCATTGCGATGCTATCCTTGTGGTCGGCGCACCGAACTCTTCCAACTCCCGCCGCCTCGTCGAGGTAGGCGCCCGGGCCGGATGTGCCTATGCGCAACTGGTACAGCGCGCCACCGACATCGATTGGCGCAGTCTCGACGGTATTCGAAGCATCGGCATCACCGCTGGCGCATCCGCCCCCGAAGTGCTGATCGACGAGGTCATCAATGCTTTCCGGGATCGCTATGACGTCACTGTCGAACAAGTCGAAACCGCGCAGGAGCGGGTTGAATTCAAGGTCCCCCGCGTCCTGAGGCAGGCATGAAGGGCATTCCGTCCGGGGCGCTTACCCTCGGGCTGGCAGGTTTGATCCCCTTTTTCTGGGGCGCTCTGCTGATCCTCGGTCTCGACGCTGGCAGGCTGCCGTTGCCCGCGGCGCTGCAGGGCGACGGGCGTCTGGTTCTTCTGCGCTATGGCGGGATCATTCTGCCGTTCATGTCCGGCGTGCTCTGGGGTTTCGCGACGAAAACGACGGGCGCGCGGGCGACAATGGGATACGCCCTGTCGGTACTGCCCGCCCTGTGGTGGTTTTTCGCACCCGGTACGGGGCCGGTCAGCGCGCTGACGTCGCTGCTCTCAGGTTTCGTGGCCCTGCTGCTCTTGGACTATGCCTTCTGGCGGTGGGGACTGGCCCCGCGGTGGTGGATGTCCTTGCGGCTGCTGCTGACAGCCGGCGTCGTTCTGTCCCTTGGCGTCGGTATACTCGCATGAACGACAGGCGCACCTTCGACGTCTATGCCGAACGCGCGCAGGAATATGCAGACACCACCGCCCCCGGCATTCTGGATGATCCCTTGCTTGCCGATTTCATCGCTGGCCTGCCGCCGGGGGCGCGGGTTCTCGACCTGGGCTGCGGGCCCGGTGGGTTCGCGAAAGTGATGGCAGACGCTGGGCTCGACGTGGTCGCGATGGACCCGGTACCGGAAATGGTGGCGCTTGCCGCGGCTGCCGAAGGGGTTACCGCCCGCTTGGGCAGTTTCGACGATCTTGACGAAATCGATGCCTATGGTGGCGTCTGGGCCAACTTCAGCCTGCTGCATGCCCCGCGCACCGAAATGCCCCGGCATCTCGCTGCCATTCACGCGGCCTTGCGCAAGGGGGGAAAGCTGCACCTAGCCGTCAAAACCGGCAAGGGAGAGAAGCGTGAGAGCCTGGGTCGCCTTTACACCTATTATGAACCGGCGGAACTCACCTCTCTTCTCCGCCAGGCCGGCTTCGTGGTTCGCAAGACGACCACGGGCCGCGACAAAGGGCTGGACGGCACCATGGCGGATTGGATAGCAGTCGCAGCCGATGGCTGAGATATTTGCATACACAGATGGCGCCTGTTCCGGTAATCCCGGCCCCGGTGGCTGGGGCGCGCTGATCCGCGCCATGGACGGCGACCGGGTGGTGAAGGAGCGCGAGTTGAAGGGCGGCGAGGCGGCCACCACGAACAACCGGATGGAGCTTCTGGCGGCGATCAATGCGCTGGAAACCATGGCACGCCCCACCAAGCTGACGCTGGTCACGGACAGCAATTACGTCAAGAACGGCATCACCAGCTGGATTCATGGCTGGAAGAAAAACGGCTGGAAAAACGCCGCCAAGAAGCCGGTCAAGAACGCCGAACTCTGGCAGCGGTTGGACGCGGCCAATGCCCGCCATGACGTGACATGGAAATGGGTCAAGGGCCACGCGGGCCATCCCGAAAACGAACGCGCGGATGCGCTTGCCCGCGCGGGCATGGCCCCCTTCAAGCCATGACTTTGGTGGCGCTGCTGGATTACGCCTCGGTGCTGGTCTTTGCCATCACCGGCGCGCTGGTAGCGAGCCGGGCGCAACTTGACCTGGTGGGCTTTGCCTTTGTGGCCTGCCTCACGGCGCTTGGCGGTGGCACGATCCGTGACCTGCTGCTGGATCGCAATCCGATCTTCTGGATCGACAATCCGACCTACCTCGCCGTCGGGGTCTTTGCAGCACTCGTCGTCTTCTTTACGGCGCATCTTCTGGAAAGCAGGCTTCGCACTCTGATCTGGCTCGATAGTCTGGCGCTCTGCGTGGCCGTGGCGGCCGGGGCGGGCGTCGCTCTCGCGCTTGAGCAAACTGCAATCGTTGTCGTTCTGATGGGGATGATCACTGGCTGCATGGGCGGGCTCCTGCGTGATGTTGTCGTCGGTCAGGTGCCGCTGGTGCTGAAGCAGGGGGAACTCTACGTTACGGCGGCCTTCGCCGGTGCAGCCACGGCGGCTGCCCTTGCCGCCTACCTTCCGGCAGTGACGGCGCCGCTGTTGGCGGGGGCGGCTGTTACCTGGGTACTGCGGGCCGGATCGCTTTTCTGGGGATGGCACCTGCCTGTCTACAAGAGCAGCCCGCCGAAAACCTGAGGCTCAGCGCCGCCAGTGAAACGGCACGATGATCAGCGCCCCGATGGAGGAGGCGATGGCATTGAGCCCCGGGCTGCCGAAGCCGATGCCGAACATCAGCCGGACGAAATAGAACAGGAACGCGCCGCCGATGCAGATGATGATCGATTGCAGGATGCCATTGTGGGTAAATCCGGATTTTTCGCTGAGATACCCCACGATACCCGCAATCACGACCGTACCCATGATCGTTGGAAACATCGCCTATCCTCCGGTCAGGCGGGTACCCGCCGCGATCTGCATGCCACGTTGGAAGTCGGCCACGTCCTGTGCGGCTTTGCCGGCGCGCTGCAAACGGGTGAGCTGAACGGCACCTGACCCGCAGGCCACTGTAAGCGCCTCGTCCAGAACAAGACCGGCTGCGCCGGACCCTTCCGCAAGGGTGGAATGAAGCACCTTGATCCTCTGGCCTTCATGTTCGAACCACGCGCCCGGAAAGGGGGAGAGGCCGCGGATCTGCCGGTCCACCTCTTCCGCGGGGCGATGCCAGTCGATCCGGGCCTCGGCCTTTTCGATCTTCGAGGCGTAGGTCACGCCATCATCCGGCTGGGGGATCGGCTCCAGCGTTTCCAACCGCGCCAGCACGTCCACGATCAGATTGGCGCCGGAACGGGCCAGCCGGTCATGCAGGGCGGCGGTCGTATCCTCACCCGTGATCGGCATGCGCACGCAATCCAGAACCGGGCCCGTATCCAGCCCCGTTTCCATCTGCATGATACACACGCCCGTTTCATCATCCCCCGCCATGATCGCGCGGTGAATGGGCGCGGCGCCCCGCCACCGCGGCAGCAGGCTTGCATGGATGTTGAGGCAGCCCTGCGCAGGCGCATCGAGGATGGCAGCCGGCAAGATGAGACCATAAGCCACCACCACCGCCAGATCGGCGCCAAGGGTCGCGAATTCCGCCTGTGCCGCGGCGTCCTTCAGGCTAACCGGATGGCGTACGGTAAGGCCCAGCGCCTCTGCCCGCTGGTGTACCGGGCTGGGACGCGGGCGCTTGCCCCGCCCGGCGGGCCGGGGCGGCTGCGTATAGACACAGGCGATGTCATGCCCAGCGCCGTACAGCGCATCGAGAGCGGGCACCGAGAACTCCGGCGTTCCCATGAAGACGATGCGGCGCTGCTTTTGCCCGCTCATCGGGCGGCCTTCCGGGCGCGGCGCAACAGCATGTCCCGCTTGGTCTTGCTCAAGCGGTCGAAATACATCTTTCCGGCAAGGTGATCGATCTGATGCTGCACGGATGTCGCCTCCAGCCCTACGAAATCACGGCGCGTCACCATCCCGGTTTCATCGATGTAGCGCACGGTAACCCCCCGGGGTCGGGATATGCGCGCGGATGCGCCGGGCAGGTTGGGGCTCGCTTCATCATGGTCGTTCATGACCGCGGAGGCATCGATGATCTGGGGGTTTGCCAGCCGGATACGACGGTTGCGCCCCTGCGAGGCATCGACGACCGCAAGCTGCAACATGATCCCGATCTGTGGCGCGGCGAGGCCGACACCGGGCATGGCATCCATGGTATCTATCATGTCGTCCCAGATCGCGCGCACTTCGTCCGTGATCTCCTCCACCGGCTCTGCGCCGCGTCGCAGCCGGGGATCCGGCCAGGGTATACAGCGGCGGACGTTCACGGGCGTGGCGGCCTTGGCCGGCTGTCCGCAGGGGCGGCGTTCCGGTCGATGCGGTCATAGATCACCACACCGTTCAGATGATCGAACTCATGCTGGACCAGCACCGCCTCCACTCCGGAAAAAACGGCTTCGCTGCGGGTCATTCCCGGCCCGTCCCAGCGCAGGGTTACCTCCCGCGCGCGCGGAACCATCATGCTTTCGCGCGGGATGGACAGGCATGCTTCCTCGCCCACTTGCATCTCGTCGGACATCGTGATGATCTCAGGGTTCACGAAGGCCATAGGCGTAGGGATTCCGGTTTTCCAGCCTCCGTCGATCACGAAGACACGTTCGTGCCGCCCGACCTGCGGCGCCGCAAGCCCGCGCCCCGGGGCGGCATACATCGTGTCGAACATATCCGCGATGAGCGTATCGATGTCCGGCGTGATCTCGGCGACCGGCGCACAGTGAACACGAAGAAACGGATCGGGCCATTTCAGGATCGGCAGAACGCTCATTCGCGTGCAAGCTCCCGCTTCAGCTTCACCATCTTTCGCGTGATCATCTGGCGTTTGAGTGGCTTGAGATAATCGATGAAAAGCTTCCCGTCGAGATGGTCGATTTCATGCTGGACGCACGTCGCCCAAAGCCCATCGAAGGTTTCGCGCTGCTCCCGGCCCTCCCGGTCGAGCCATGTCACCTCAACCTCGGCGGGGCGGGTTACGTCTGCGAATTGCTCGGGGATGGACAGGCACCCCTCTTCGTAGGTGTTCAATGTGTCGGAGGATGCGACGATCTGCGGGTTGAACATCACCAGCGGGCGCGCGGCGACGCCTTCCTCCTTGACGCAATCCATCACGATCAGCCGCTCCAGCACACCGACCTGCGGCGCGGCAAGACCGATGCCCGGGGCATCGTACATGGTGGCCAGCATGTCGTCGGCCAACGCGCGCCGGGCGTCTGACAGATCATCGACGGCCTGGGCCGGCTTTTTCAACCGTGGATCGGGATGCAATAGGATCGGGCGTATCATGTCAGTGATTTAGGCGAAGCCTCGGGCTGCCGCAACCGGGGGCTTGCGGCCCGGGCGATTGTGGCTAGCCTGCCGGTCCGGGACAACAGGAGACATCCATGAGTTTTGACGAAATCATCGAGCGCCGCGGCACCCATTGCTCAAAATGGGACGCGATGGAGAAAGTCTACGGCGTTCCGGCCGAAACGGGCATTGCCATGTGGGTGGCCGACATGGATTTCCGCCCGCCCGAGGTGGTGCAGCAAGCCTTGCAGCGGCAGATCGACCATGGCGTGTACGGCTATTTCGGCGACGATTCCGAATACCTTGGCGCGATCCAGTGGTGGATGAAAAACCGCCACGGCTGGGATGTCGCGCCTGAGTGGATCTTTACGACACACGGGCTGGTGAACGGCACCGCCATGTGCGTGGATGCCTTTACCCAGCCCGGGGACGGGATCGTGTTGTTCACCCCGGTCTATCATGCCTTCGCCCGGGTCATAAAAGCGGCAGGGCGCGAAGTGGTCGAATGTGAACTCGCACTGGATGACGGGCGGTACACCTTCGATTTCGACAGCTACGACGCGCAGATGACCGGTCAGGAAAAAATGCTGATCCTCTGCTCTCCCCACAATCCCGGCGGCCGCGTATGGACCCGGGCGGAACTGCAGAGTGTCGCCGATTTCGCCAAGCGCCACGATCTGCTGATCGTTTCGGACGAAATTCATCACGACCTTCTGATGCCCGGGCAAAGCCATACACCGATGGCCCTGCTGGACGGGATCGAGGATCGGCTCATCGTGATGACGGCGACGACGAAGACCTTCAACATCGCGGGCAGCCATATCGGGAACGTCATTATCCCCCATGCCCAACTGCGCGCCAAATTTGGAAAGCGCATGGCCGCGCTTGGCCTGTCCCCGAACTCCTTCGGGCTTTTCATGGCGACAGCGGCCTACTCGCCAGAGGGCGCCGCCTGGGTCGATGATCTATGCACGTACCTCGACGGCAATCGCCGGGTCTTTGATGAGGCTATGAATGCGATACCCGGCCTGCGCTCCATGCCGCTTGAATCGACCTATCTGGCTTGGGTCGATTTTTCAGGCACGGGGATGGAGAGGGAGGAGTTCACCCGCAGGGTGGAACAGGACGCACAGATCGCGGTCAACCACGGGCCAACCTTCGGCAAGGGTGGCGAAGATTATCTGCGCTTCAATATCGCAACGCCCCGGGCACGGGTGGTGGAAGCCTGCGAAAGGGTGCGGCGCGCATTCGCTGACCTGCAATAGACATTCGCAGGTACCGAAAGGCCGCCCCGCTCAGATACCGATCAGCGCGACGGGTGCGTTGTCGTCGCGTACGAAATCGGCAGCGGGCCGGTCCGCAACCCGGGTCGCGCGTTTGAACTCGTAGTGCATTTCACCGTCGATCTCATCCACGGCGACGACGAGGCAGCGCATCAGATGTGTGGCCCCGTCATAGACATCGACAAGCCCGCGCAGCTGGGGCACCTCTTTGGGGTCCAGCGCAAAGCCGTTCCCCTTCATGCGCAGAATGGAATGGCGTGCGCCATCCACCTCGATCCGCAGCCGCGTCGCTTTTCTTATGCTGGCGGCCCGCGCAGCGTTGAGCCCGGCCCGAACTTCCGTCGATAACATCGCTTCCATATCCACACCCCCTCAGGTCAGGCTGCCGCAAGCATCGCAAACATCAAGTTAATTATTTGCGACAATCTGGGTCAGCCCCGTGATCCGGCAAGAAAATTTGAGGCCAAAGCACAGCGAAAGCCCTGCATGAAAGGCGTCTTTACTTGATCCGTGCGCCAATTTGCGTTTTGTCGCCGGAGGCGTCGCGAAAATGCGCAGCGGGCGAAAGCGGGGATATGTGTCGGGAAACATTAGGGAGCATGGCGGAGGATTGGACGCGGCCGCGAAACGATTCGGGGGCCACCGCGCCGATTGGATCGATCTTTCGACCGGCATCAATCCTCGGCCCTACCCAGTGCCCCGCCTGTCACCGGATAGCTGGACCGCCCTGCCCGACAAACGCGCACAGGAACGATTGATCGAGGCCGCGCGGCATTTCTGGAACGTGCCACCGGACGCTGCCTTGCTTGCCGTGCCGGGCGCCTCTGCCGCGATCGCGCAAATCCCCCGGCTGGCGTCGCCGGGGCGGGTCAGCATCGCGCAGCCCACCTACAACGAACACGGCGCGTCCTTCGCCGCCCACGGCTGGACAGAGGTCCCCGAGAGCGAGCAGGCCGAGGCCGCCGTCATCGTGCATCCGAACAACCCCGACGGCAGAACCTTCGACGCTTCGGCGCTGACCGCCCCATTGATGATTGTGGATGAAAGCTTCTGCGACGTGATGCCTTCCGCCAGCCTCATGCCCCATGCCACGAGGCCCGGTCTGCTGATCCTGAAAAGTTTCGGGAAATTCTGGGGCCTCGCCGGCCTCCGGCTGGGCTTCGTGGTGGGGGACCCGGCATTGATCGCGCGGCTTGCCGACATGCTCGGCCCCTGGCCGGTAAGCGGCCCCGCGCTCGAAATCGGCACGACCGCGCTGCGCGATACCGCCTGGGCGGAGGCAACCCATCAACGCCTGCGCGCCGATGCAGCCCGGCTGGATCAACTCGCCAAAAAGGCGGGCCTGCAGCTTGCGGGGGGCACCGATCTGTTTCGCCTCTATGAAACGCCGGATGCCGCGCTTTGGCAGGAACGGCTG
>NZ_LWGH01000244.1:0-8340 GCF_001635395.1 Sulfitobacter sp. HI0129
GCCATGACATATGGCACGCTGGCCGACCTGCGCGGTCTTCAGGGCGAAGAGAACCTCACTCGGCTGACGCTCAAGGCCCAGCCCGGCGATGCGGGTGGTCCGGTGCTCGACGATCGCGGTGACGTGCTGGGGATGTTGCTGCCCAAGCCCGACGGCCCGCAGAAGCTGCCCGAAGACGTGAGCTTTGCCCTCGACCGCGAAGAGATCGCCCGCGCCATGGAAGCAGCAGGCGTCGCGAGAACCGCATCCGACGCGGGCGGCTCCCTGCGGGAGCGTGACCTCGCCCTCCACGCGCAGAACATGACCGTTCTGGTCAGCTGCTGGGAATAGGGCGCCGGGGGGGGGCAGTTATCGAAGCGGCGGTCCATGCGCCCGGACTCAAGGCGGAGGGCGCCGCCGAGTATTAGTCATGTCGATGAGGCCACCAGCTCCCTTTTTCGGCTTTTAAGTGCGGTTTCAGCCCACCACCTCAGGTGTCACATAAATCAGCGTCGGCCCCTCTGCCTCGAATGCAGTCAGCACGGCTTTCTGTAGCGCCTCGAGATCGGCGGGCGCTGCCGAATGGGCGCCGAAGGCTTCCGCGAGACGGCAGAAATCCGGGTTTCGGGCCACCACGGCATTCGGTGCGATCTGGGCGCCGATCATGCTCGCTTCGATGGCACCCAGCTTGCCATTGTCCCACAGAAGGATCGGCAGGCTCAGCCCCAGTTCCACCGCCACGCCAAGTTCCTGCATGGTGTAGTGAAAGCCGTAATCGCCCGCGATGGCCAGCGTGGGCTGGCCACGGCGGGCTATCGCACCACCGATGGCGGCGGGCAGCGCGTATCCCAGCGTGCCGAAGCCGTAGGGGTGGTGCCAGTGCCCGGGCCGGTCCATCGGCCAGACCTCCTTGGCGCAATAGGCGAATTGCGTCATGTCAGAATAAATCATCGTCTCGGATGGCAAGGCGGCGCGCAGGGCGTCGCAGACCTGCGGGATGCCCGGATATTCGGCTTCGGTCGCGGCGCGCCATTTGCTGCGGGCCCCCGTCACCTCGCCCGCCGTCCAGTCGGTGCCGGAAAGGTCAATCTCACCCAGCGCGTCGAGCAGATCGGCAAGGAACGGTCCGGCATCGGCCAGCACGTGGTGCTCCGCCCGCGCGGCGTCGGCCAGAGTTTCAGGGTCGAGATCGACGCGGATCATCGGGCAGGCATGGCCGGGCCGTTCCCGCCACAGGTCGACCTCTGCCAGTTCGGTGCCCACGGCGACGACAAGATCGGCCCGGGCGAGGACTTCGGCGCTGTCGGGTTTGGCGAGGTAACTGCCGAAATGGAGCGGATCCTCAGGCGCGATGATCCCGCGACCGGCGTAGCTGGTGAAACTCGCGGCCTTCAGCAAGCGGCAAAGGTCCCGTGCCGCCTCCGTGCCGCCCCGGGCCCCGCCGCCGAAGATGAACAGCGGGCGACGCGCCTTCGCCAGCCGCCGGGCGGCGTCGGCGACTACTTCTTTTGCCGCGCGGGGTCGCGGCGTTGCCGGGAAAGGTGCGGGCGCCGATGGGGCCGTGGCCTCAAGCAGGGCAATCGGCACCTGGATATGTTTGGACCGGGGCCGCGCCGCGCCGAATTCGGACAGGGCCCGATCCACCAGCCCATAGGCGGCCGGGGCGCTCAGCGCCGTATGCGACCAGTCGCACACCGTGCCTGCGGCGATTTCCTGATCGTTCATCTGGTGCAACTGCCCGCGCCGGGCCGCCGTCTCGTCAAGGCAGCTCGACAGCACGAGAACCGGAACCGAATCGCTGAACGCCTGCCCCATGGGGGTCATGATGTTGCAGACCCCCGGCCCGGTGATGACATAGGCGATGCCCGGTTTGCCGGTGGCCCGGGCATAGCCGTCGGCCATGAAGCCCGCGCCCTGCTCATGCCGGGCGAGGACATGGGTGATCTCGGCCTCTTCGATACCGCGGTACATTTCCTGATTGTGCACACCCGGGATGCCGAAGATCACATCGACACCACGGTCCTTCAGCATATGGGAAATCTGCGCGCCAAGGGGTCGTTCGTTGTGCTCTGCCATCAGGCCCTCCAGAATTTCAGCGTGAATATGACAAAGACCGCCAGCAGCTCCAGCCGACCGGTCAGCATGGCCGCGCTCAGGATCCACTTCGCGGTATCGTTCAGGCTACCGTAGTTCCCGGCGGGGCCGATGATCTCCCCCAGGCCGGGGCCGATGTTGGCCAGCGCCGCCGCCGCGCCGGAAACGGAGGTGGTGAAATCGAGCCCCGTCATGCTGAGCGCCACGGCGACCACGCCCATGGTGACCACGAAGAACATGAAGAACGACATCACCGAACTCAGAACATCGGGGCCGACGGGCCGCCCGTCGTAGCGCGGGGTGAAAATCCCGTGCGGCGAACGGATGCGCCGCAATTGCGCGCGGATCGAGGCAAAGAGAAGCTGGTAGCGGAATATCTTGATCGAACAGGCGGTGGAGCCCGCGCAGCCGCCGATCAGACCGGTGAAGAAGAACAGCGCCACCGCGAAGGAGCCCCATGCCATGTAATCGACCGAGGCATAGCCAGTGCCCGATATGATGGAGGTGATGTTGAACAGGGCTTCGCGCAGGGCGGTTTCCCAATGCCGGGGGAAGACAGCCTGAAGCACAACGAAGATCACAAGGACCAGAACGCCCACGGTCAGAAGGAATCCGCGGATCTGCGGATCCCGGTGGAGCGCGAAGGGGTTGCCGTTGATCAGCTGCACATAGCGCACGAACGGCAGGGCGGCGAGGATCATGAAGATGGAGGCCACGTACTCCGGCGCGCCGGTGAAGGCCCCGAAGGAGGCATCGTAGTTCGAAAACCCCCCGGTGGAGACGGTGGTGAGGGCATGAACGGTCGCGTCGAAGGTATTCATCCCCAGCGCGAGATAGCTTAGCGCACAGGCCAGCGTCAGCCAGACATAGATCACCGCGATCTGGCTCGCGATCTGACCGGCGCGCGGCAGGATCTTTCCGAAGGTATCGAAAGCTTCGGATTTGAAGATCTGCATACCGCCGACGCGCAGTTCCGGCAGGAACACCATGGCGACGACGACGATACCGATCCCGCCGAGCCACTGCATGATCCCGCGCCAGATCAGCAAGCCTTTCGGCAGATCATCAAGGCCCGTAAAGACTGTGGCCCCGGTCGTTGTCAGCCCCGACATCGCTTCGAAGAAAGCATCGGTAAAGCTCGCCTCCGTCGCGCCCAGCATGAAGGGCAGCGCGCCAAAGAGCGGCAGCATGAACCATACTCCGGAGGTGAGAAAGAAGGTCTGCTGGATGGTCAGCCCTTCGCGGTTGCCGTTGGCACAGGACAGCGCGATCAGGCTGCCGCCCAGAATCGTGATCAGGCCGGATTCGACGAAAACGGGCCAATGGCCCCGGCCTTCGGCGATGTCCACCAGCATGGGGACGACCATGGTCACGCCCATCACTGCGACCAGCAGGCCGATGACATATCCGACAGGTCGCATATCCAACATCCGCGCAGCGTTGGCGCGGGGGCTTGCCGGTGTCAAGCGCTGGCCGGGTCGTCAAAGCAGGAACGGCCCGGGGCGCGCTGGCAAGCCACACGCGACCCGGGCCGTTTCATTCCATCGGGCCGAAGCCCCGAAGCCGTTCAGGCGTAGTAGACATCCCGGAAGACGTGATCGACGATGTCGTCGCGCCCGATCTTCAGGGCGCCAAGCTCCGCGTCGGTTTTCGCCTGCAGCGAGCGTACCGATGCAAGGCGGCGCGCGCCCATGGAATTGGCCGACACGGTCTGCATGGTCCGGGCGATGAAGCCACGGAAGGTGGATTTTGCGTCTTCGGCGCTGAGCCCGAAGGATGGTTCTGCGGTGTTCTGGTAGGACATCTCGATGCCTCCAATTGGTTTGCTCTCTTCCCTGACGCTCATATAGGAAACGCTGCACTGCAGCAGAACCATCACTTATGCATAGCCGGCCCGTGCCCATTGCACGGCTCGCATGGCTGACTGGGAGCCGGCGGAAAGGGAAAGGACCTGAGAGGCGGAATCAGCCGCTGTGGATGAGGGACTGGAACAGGCGTGGATCGATGCTGCGCATGTCGAATGTCTCGCCCTCGGTCAGCAGGCTGATGGCATCGTGGGAATGCAGGCTTTCCTGATGGCTGGCGACGATGCGGAAATCGCCGATGCGCTGATCGGCTTTCAGCCCCTGGCAGAAAAGGCGCGCCGCATCCTCGACGAAGATCGGATTGGCAGCGTTCAGCTCCGCAAAGGCCTGCTCGTCCTCACGTTTTACCATCACCTGCGTTTCCGTCGGCACCGCGGCGCGGCAGATGTCGATCAGATCCTCGAACCATAGGCATGTGTCGCTGCCGTCGCAATTCATCACGGCGGATATCCGGGCCACCGAACGCTGTGAATGCGGTGTCGCCAACTGGTTACGGGTGGCGCGCGCATGTTCGCTCAGTTCCAGCGAACAGGGGCAGGTGCTGGAATAGACATAGTCGAGATGCACGATCTTCTGCCGTTTGCCTTCATGTTCCACCAGTTCGAGCGCGATGTCGTAATACTGATAGCCCGACAGGCCCGAGCGCAGGCTTTCGATCCGCGCGGGGAAGGAAAAGCGCATCTGCAGCCGGGCATCGGGGCTTTCAAGATCGGCGATATAATCATCCAGCGCCGCTTCCATGACCTCGAAGCTGAAGGTCGATTCAGCGTGTTTGTAGAAACTGCGCATGATGCGGGACATGTTGATGCCCTTCTTTTCCGCATCGAGGCTGACCGTCCCCGTCACGGAAGTTTCGAGCGTGAGGTCCCCGCCGTCCCGGGTGTGGTAGCGGATGGGAAGCCGGAAGTTGGAGATACCCACATGCTGGATTTGCGCCTGGGCGCCCCGGATGAGGCTGGCCGGTCCGTTCTGCAGATCCGGCAGGGTGGCCCTGTAGTTGTCGCCCGCGCGGAAGTCATCGGGATAGCTGCGTTCAAAGACGGGATAGGCGTTCTCGCCCCCGGCGAGCGGTTCCAACTCCCGCGCCATGGCTTCGCGTTCGGCGGGGCTCGCCTGCCGCGCCCAGTCACGCAACGTGGCGAGCGCTGCCTTCGCCTCAGCGTCTTCCGGTCCGTCCGAGAGCGGGGTAACGATATTCATAGCGCAGCCCTTCCGATGCTTTTCACGCCAAACCTAGGCGTTCCGGCCACGAAATGCGAGGCTCTAGGACAAAGGGTCGCGCTGGCCCTGCCGTGGGCTGTCAGACGGCCTCTTTCAACGCCTGCTCCAGATCGGCGATCAGGTCGTCCGCATCCTCCAGCCCGATGCTGAGCCGGACGAGACCGGGGGTGATGCCCAAAGCGTCCTTCTGGTCCTGCGGCAAACGCTGATGCGTCGTGGTTGCGGGATGGGTCAGGATCGTCTTGGCATCGCCAAGGTTGTTGGAGATGACACCGACCCGGCACGCATTGAGAAAGCGGAAAGCGCTGTCCTTGCCGCCCTTGACCTCAAGCGCCAGTACCGTGCCGCCCTGCCCCATCTGCGCCCTGGCCAGATCGGCCTGGGCGTGGTCCGCAAGGCCCGGGTAGATCACCCGCGTGAGCGCGGGATTACCCTGCAAGGCCTGCGCGATGGCCGCTGCCGTGGCGGCCTGCGCTTTGACCCGCAGGCTCATGGTCTCAAGCCCTTTCAGCATGATCCATGCGTTGAAAGGGCTCATGGAGCCGCCGGTGTGCTTCATGTAAGGCTCCACCGTCTTGCGGATGAACTCCCTGCTGCCGAGGATCACGCCGCCGAGGGCGCGGCCCTGCCCGTCTATATGTTTCGTGGCGGAATAGATGACCACATCGGCCCCCTGTTCCACCGCCCGGGAAAAGACCGGCGTGGCAAAGACGTTGTCCACCAGCACCGTGGCCCCCTTGGCATGGGCGAGCTTGGCCACCGCTTCAATATCGACGATCTGCAGGGTGGGGTTGGACACGGATTCGAAAAAGACCGCGCGGGTATCATCGCGGATCGCGGCCTCCCACGCGGCCAGATCGGTGCCGTCGACAAAGGTCACGTCGACCCCGTAGCGCGTCAGCACCTCTTCGAGCACATAAAGGCAGGAGCCGAAAAGTGCGCGGGAGGATACCACGTGATCGCCCGCCTTCAGCATCGACATCAGCGCCCCGCTGACCGCCGCCATGCCGCTGGCGGTGGCAAAGGCGTCCTCCGTCCCTTCAAGTGCTGCGATACGGTCCTCGAACATGGCGACGGTGGGATTGCCGTAGCGGGCATAGATGAATTCATCGGGGCCGGCCTGCTGAAACCGGGCTTCGGCCTGTTCGGCGCTGTCATAGACGAACCCTTGGGTGAGAAAGATCGCCTCGCTCACTTCACCATACTGGCTGCGGCGCGTGCCGCCATGAACGGCCTTGGTGCGCGGATTCCAATCATTACTCATTGTGCATTTCCTTTCCGGCCCGCCATTGCGGACAACAAAAAACCCCAGACGCGGTCAAGCGAAAGGGGTCTTTCATCCTGACCTTTTAGCGGTTTGTTTAACGTGGCCCGCAATCCGGTAACAAATCGCCACGGCGCTTTGCTACGCCTGCCGCACCGCTTCGTCAACTGGCTGCTTGCTTGCACCCGGGCCAGATTGCGCCATGATGCCCCCAACACCGGAGACCGGCATGACCCAGACAATTCAACTTTACTACTGGCCCACCCCGAACGGCTGGAAAGTCTCCATCGCGCTGGAGGAAATGGGCCTGTCTTATGACACGCATCTGATCGACATCGGCGCGGGCGACCAGTTCAAGCCCGAGTTCCTCGCCATTTCGCCCAACAACCGGATGCCCGCCATGACCGATCCCGAGGGGCCGGATGGCGCGCCGATCTCGATCTTCGAATCGGGGGCGATCCTGCAGTATCTCGCCCGCAAGACCGGCCAGTTCACCGGCCGGACAGAACGGGAGCGCATCGCGGTGGATCAATGGCTCATGTGGCAGATGGGCGGGCTGGGCCCGATGGCCGGTCAGGCGCATCACTTCCTGAAATACGCGCCCCGGATGGACCCTCCGCAGGACCTGCCCTATGCCAAGGACCGCTACCGGGCCGAAGTCGCGCGCCTTTATGGCGTGCTGGACCGGCAGTTGGCGGAAAACGAATGGGTCGCCGGTGATTTCCTGTCGATCGCCGATTTCTCGATCTGGGGTTGGGCGTCGCTCTGGGAAGGTCAGCAGCAGACGATGGACGACAAGCCGCATATGGCCGCATGGCTGGACCGGATGGCCGCCCGCCCCGGCGTACAGGCGGGCCGTGCCCTTTATGCCGAAAAGCGCGGCGACATCGGGGCCGACAAGAAGGCGCAGGACAAGCTTTTCAAGCGCTAGCCCGATCAGCCTTCCGTCTTGTCGGTGCCATAGGTCTGCAAAAGCCTCCCCTGCGACATGAAGAAGACGAAGACTGCCGCCGTCAGCCCGAAGGTCTTGAAATACACCCATGTTTCCGTGGGAAAGCTGCGCCAGACGATTTCGTTGGCCACCGCAAGACCGAAGAAGCACAGCATCAGCCGACGCGTCAGGATCAGCCAGCCCGCATCCTGAAGCGGCACCATCTCTTCCATCACGAATTTCAGATAGGACTGGCCGCGCATCAACCCCACGGCAAGAATACCACCGAAGAGCAGGTAGATCATCGTGGGCTTCATCTTGAAGAACCGGTCGTCATTCAGCCAGACGGACAGACCGCCGAAGATCACCACCAGAATCACCGTCGCCACCTGCATCCGGCTGATCCGTCCGGTCAGCATCCACAAAAGCCCGGTCGCCGCCACCAAGAGCGGGATGAAGGCGGCAGTGACGACGATGAACCCGTCGTATTCTGTCCCGCCGATCAGGAACTGGCGGTCCTTCAGCCGCAGGTAGGCGAGAAAGAACAGCAGCACGGGGCCATATTCCAAGGCCGACCGCAGGAAGGGGTTGATCTCTTTCGTCTGGGGCATATCGGTATCCTTCATCCACCCATCTCCACTATCACAGCACCGGCGGCGATCAATGCCATCAGGGCGATCCGTCGCGGCCCCACGGTTTCTTTCAGAAAGACAACACCGATGACGGCAGCAAAGACGGTGGAGGTTTCGCGCAGGACCGCCGCCTCCCCCACCTTGTCGAGCCGGGTCGCCATCATGATCGACCCGAAAGACATAATGCCGATCACGCCGCCGAAAAAGCCGCGCGCGAAAAGCGGGCCGAGGTCCGGGGGATGGTCCATGCGCAACCATCGCCGCGCGGCGATGAAGGGCATGATCACCCCATCGACCACAAAGAACCACGCAAGGAAGGTAAAGGGATTTTCCGTCGCGCGGATGCCGTAGGCG
>NZ_LWGH01000245.1:0-12964 GCF_001635395.1 Sulfitobacter sp. HI0129
GAAGGCGCGCCCGATGCGCCTTTGCGCATCTGTATCTCCGCCGGTGAAGCGCTGCCCGAAGACGTGGGGCGGCGCTGGCGCGAACATATGGGCGTCGATATTCTCGATGGCGTCGGTTCCACCGAAATGCTGCATATTTTCCTGAGCAACCGGCCCGGGGATGTCGTATACGGCACCTCCGGCGTGGCGGTGCCGGGGTACGCCCTGCGGGTGGTGGACGAGGACGGAAACGAGGTTCGCCCGGGCGGGGTGGGGGAGCTGCTCGTCAACGGAGCCTCGTCCGCGAATTGCTACTGGAACCAGCGGGACAAGAGTCGCAACACCTTCGAAGGTGTCTGGACGCGGACGGGCGACAAATACATCCTGCGCGATGACGGGCGGCTCGAATACTGCGGCCGGACGGACGACATGTTCAAGGTCTCCGGCATCTGGCTTTCCCCGTTCGAGGTCGAAGGCGCGCTCGCCAGTCATCCCCAGGTGCTGGAGGCCGCCGTGGTCGCCGCGCGGGACGAAGAAGGGCTCGAAAAGCCGAAAGCCTTCGTGGTGCTGGATTCCGGCACCCCCGATGACGATTTGCGGACGGCCCTGAAGGAGCACGTGAAATCGAAGATCGGCAAATGGAAATATCCGCGCTGGATCGAGTTCGTGGAAGAACTGCCCAAGACCGCGACCGGCAAGATACAACGTTTCAAGTTGAGGGATGAACCGAATGGCTGCTGAATGGGAGCACGGCGCAACCGCGCATATCGAGGTGGACGGCAAGCGGCTGGAATATGCCTGCTGGGGGCCGCCGCCCGCGCAGGCTCCGACAATCGTGATGCTGCACGAAGGGCTGGGCAGTGTCGGACTTTGGCGTGATTTTCCGGCGGAGCTGGCAGAACACACCGGGTTGGGCGTTATGGCCTATTCCCGTGCAGGCTATGGCGGGTCCGACCCTTTCGAACTGCCCCGCCCGCTCGATTACATGACGCGGGAGGCGACGCAGGTACTGGGGCCGGTGCTCGACAGGTTCGGTATCGAAGATGCGATCCTGCTCGGCCATTCAGACGGGGCCACGATCTGCGCGATCTATGCGGGATCGGTTTCGGATATGCGCGTGCGGGGCCTTGTGCTGATCGCGCCGCATTTTTTCACCGAGCCGGATGGACTGGCCGCTATCCGTGAGGCGGGCCGCCAGTATGAGGAAGGCGATCTGCGGACCCGGCTGGAGCGGCATCACGACAATGTGGATAACGCCTTTCGGGGCTGGCATGACGCATGGACCGACCCGAAGTTCGCCGCGTGGAATGTAGCGGACGTGATCGACCACTGGCGCATTCCGGTGCTGGCGATCCAAGGACTGGACGATCCCTACGGCACCAAACTGCAGATCGAGGAGATCGACTCGCGCATTTACTCGCCGCTCGAAACCCTGCTCTTGCCCGATTGCGGACATGCGCCGCAGAAGGAAAAGCCGGAGCAAACCCGCGAGGCGATTGCAGAGTTCACGGCCCGACTGATCCGGCTGGAACGTGAAGCCGTCCCGGTTGGCAGATAACCTTGGCGGCATCGCCCAGCCGCCTCACGCCTATGTGCCGGGGCGGACGGCGCGCCATGCGGAGGATGCTTTCGATGTGATTACCGCATCTGTCGTTCCCGGTATGAAGCCTGCGGAGCTTGTGCGCACCAAGGCGTGGAGGGCCGGGCTGCACTATCTGCAGGCTGGATACTATTGGGAATGTCACGAAGTGCTCGAACCCGTCTGGATGCAATTGGAAGAAGGCACGCCGGAACGTGATATGGTGCAGGCGCTGATTCAACTGGCCAATGCGCGGCTGAAGCTGCGGATGGGCCGCCCGAGAGCAACCTTGAGGCTCTGCGCTATGGTAGAGGCCCATCTGGCCCGCTGCGGTAGGGGCGGGGCCATCATGGGCCTTTCCCCCGCGGAGGTCGCGGACTGGATACAGCAGGTGCGGCGCGAGGCGCAGGGGGCATCATAGTGCACATGGTCTAGCATTTGTGTGCATGTCGCGGCGCGGTAAGTTAAAAAAGATGAAATATAGTACTGTTTCGTGAATTGAACCCGAGGAGTTAGCGCATGGGCAAGGTTATCGACTTTCAGACCGATCCTTCCAAGTACCGCCACTGGAAGGTGGAATACGACGGGCCCGTTGCGCGGCTTTCGATGGATGTTGACGAAAAGGGCGGCCTTTTCGAGGGGTATGAGCTGAAGCTGAACAGCTATGACCTAGGGGTGGACATCGAACTGGCCGACATCGTCCAGCGGATGCGATTCGAACATCCCGAGGTGAAAGTGGTCGTGATGCAGTCCGCCAAGGACAAGGTGTTCTGCGCCGGGGCGAATATCCGCATGCTGGGCGGCGCGGAACATGCGCATAAGGTCAATTTCTGCAAATTCACGAATGAAACGCGCAATACTTACGAAGCGGCGCTTGCCGACAGTGGCCAGAACTACATCTGCGCCATCCGGGGCGCCTGCGCGGGGGGCGGTTATGAATTGGCACTCGCGTGCAACCACCTGATGCTGACCGACGACAGCACGTCATCCGTGGCGCTGCCGGAGGTGCCGCTTCTCGCGGTTCTGCCGGGGACCGGCGGGCTGACCCGCGTGACCGACAAGCGCAAGGTGCGGCGCGATCTGGCGGATGTCTTCTGCGCCATCGAGGAAGGCGTGAAAGGCAAGCGCGCGGTCGAATGGCGGTTGGTGGACGAGGTGATCCCGAATTCGAAATTCGATGACGTGGTGGCCGAGCGGGCGGCGGAACTGGCAGAAAGCTCCGACAAACCCGACGTCGAGAAGGGGATCGAACTGAAGCCCCTTGATCGTACTTTTGCCGAGGATGGCGTGAACTATTCTTCCGTCGAGGTCGCCCTGCACCGGGAGGGGCGCCGCGCGACCATCACGATCAAGGGCCCCGAAGGCGACGCGCCCGCGGACATGGATGCCTTCGTCGCCGAAGGGGCGGACAACTGGATCCTGCGCTGCGCACGCGAGTTGGACGATGCCATCTTGCACCTGCGCAACAACGAAAAGGAGCTCGGCTTGATCGAGTTCCAGACGCAGGGCGATCCGGAAAGGGTCATCGCACACGAAGCGCTGCTGCTGAAAAACCGGGAGCACTGGCTCGCCAACGAGGTTCTGCAGTATTGGAAGCGTGTACTGAAACGGGTGGACATGACTTCCCGCAGCCTCGTGGCGATTGTTGAGCATGGGTCGTGCTTCGCCGGTCCGCTGGCCGAACTGCTTTGGGCCGCTGATCGCAGCTACATGATGCTGGAGGAGTTCGATGGCGACAATCGGCACCTCGCCACCGTGACGCTGAGCGATGGCAACTTCGGCAGCTACCCGATGGGCAACGATCTGACCCGGCTGGAAACCCGGTTCCTCGGTACGCCCGAACAGGTGGAAACGCTGAAAGACAGCATCGGCGATGCGCTGGAGGCCGATGAGGCCGAAAAGCTCGGCCTTGTCACCTATGCCTATGACGATATCGACTGGGAAGACGAGGTGCGCCTGTTCATGGAAGAGCGCGCGAGCTTCAGCCCCGACGCAATGACCGGCATGGAAGCGAATTTGCGCTTCGCCGGTCCTGAGACGATGGAAACACGCATATTCGGGCGGCTCACCGCTTGGCAGAACTGGATTTTCCAGCGGCCCAATGCCGTGGGCGAAGAAGGTGCATTGCAGCGCTATGGCACCGGCGTGCGGGGCAAATACGACATGGAACGCGTCTGACGCATCGCCGCGGCCCCTGTCCGGGCCGTGGTCTGAAACATCGAAAGGCCGGGCAGCGATCCCGCCTAACTGGAGGAACTTCGAATGCTTGATCTGATCAACGTCAGCTATGATACGCAGATCCCGAACAACGTGGGGCTGTCCGAAGACAAGAAGGTGCTGAAGGCGCTGGAAAAATGGCATCCCGGTTACATCAACTGGTGGAACGACCTGATCCCGCAGAACTTTCAGGAATCCATGGTTTACCTGCGCACCGCCGTCAGCGTGGACCCCAAAGGCTGGGCCAAGTTCGATTACGTGAAGATGCCGGAATATCGCTGGGGTGTCCTGCTCGCTCCGCAGGTCGAAGACCGAAAGATTCCCATGGGCGAACATTACGGCGAACCCGCGTGGCAGGAGGTGCCGGGCGAATACCGCAACATGCTCAAGCGGCTCATCGTCATCCAGGGCGATACGGAGCCCGGCTCCGTCGAACAGCAGCGCTTCCTCGGTCTGACGGCGCCGTCGCTCTATGACATGCGCAACCTGTTTCAGGTCAACGTGGAAGAAGGCCGCCACCTCTGGGCAATGGTCTATCTGCTGCAAAAGTATTTCGGACGCGATGGCCGCGAAGAGGCGGACGACCTGCTGGTCCGCTCCTCCGGGTCGGACGAAGCACCGCGGATGTTGGGTGCCTTCAACGAGGAAACGCCGGATTGGCTGTCGTTCTTCATGTTCACCTATTTCACCGACCGCGACGGCAAGATGCAGCTTGAAAGCCTTGCGCAGTCGGGCTTCGACCCGCTGTCGCGCACCTGCCGCTTCATGCTGACCGAAGAGGCGCATCATATGTTCGTGGGCGAAACGGGCGTGGGCCGCACCATCCAGGCGACGCTGGAGGCGATGGCGAAGCACAACATCACCGACCCCTACGACATCAACAAGATCCGCGACCTCGGGGTGATCGACCTGCCCACCATCCAGAAAAAACTGAACCTGCACTACACGCTGTCGCTCGACCTGTTCGGGCAGGAGGTTTCCACCAACGCGGCCAATGCCTTCAACTCCGGCATCAAGGGCCGCTATATGGAGCAGCGGATCGACGATGATCACAAGCTGACGGATGACACCTATCCCGTGACCTCCATCGTCGACGGCAAGATCGTGACGGAAGACGTACCCGCATTGACAGCCATCAATATGCGGTTGCGGGACGATTACGTGCGCGATGCCGCGGGCGGTGTGGGCCGCTGGAACAAGCAGATCCAGAAGGCGGGCGTGGAGTTCGAACTGAAGCTGCCGCATGAAGGGTTCCACCGACAGATCGGTGTGTTCAGCACGGTCGCAGTCGATCCGGGTGGCAACATCATCAGCGCCGACGAATGGCACAAGCGCCGGGACGAATGGCTGCCCACGAAAGCAGATGGCGATTATATCAGCTCGTTGATGAAACCCTGCTACGAGCCGGGCAAATACGCCAGCTGGATTGCTCCGCCCAAGGTGGGCATCGACAACAAGCCCGGCGATTTCGAATATGTGAAGCTGCACATGGCCTGAGGGCCACGCGGCTGCGTAAGATAAAGGACCGGAGGCGGGCCGGGCACGGCCCGCCCTATCCATGTTTCAGGGGAGGGCGCCATGAACAAGCCGATCAAACAGCATCTCATCGATCCGGAGATCTGCATCCGGTGCTACACGTGTGAAATGACCTGCCCGATCAACGCGATCGAGCATGACGACAACAACGTGGTCGTGAACCCGGACATCTGCAATTTCTGCATGGACTGCATTCCTGTCTGCCCGACAGGCTCTATCGACGAATGGCGCGTCGTCGAAACGCCCTACACGCTCGAACAGCAGTACGAGATGGATGAACTGCCCGAGCAGGAGGATATCGAAGGCCCCGCCGTCCCGGAGGAGGAGGAATCCACCGATCCCGTCGCCGCCCTTCTGGCCGAGGCGCACAAGGGGGCGGGCGGGAAGGCCCGCGCGCCGGTCACCGCGGCTAAGCCGACTGTGAACATGTATAACCTCGGAAGGCCTGCGCGTATGAAGGTGCAGGGGAACTACCGCCTTACGGATGATCCCGAACATGATGTGCGCCACATCATCCTTGATCCGGGCGCACAGCCTTTCCCCGTGCTCGAAGGGCAATCGGTTGGGATCATTCCGCCCGGAACGGACGCGGAGGGCAAGCCGCATCTGCCCCGGCTCTATTCGGTGTCCAGCCCGCGCGACGGGGAGCGGTCGGGCTATCACAACATCTCGCTCACCGTGAAGCGGGAGGTGGAGGGGCTTGCTTCCAACTACCTTTGCGATCTCGAACAGGGGGCGGAGGTTGACGTCACCGGGCCCTTCGGTGCGACCTTCCTTATGCCGGGCGATCATTCGGCGCATCTGCTGCTGATTTGCACGGGCACCGGTTCCGCCCCGATGCGGGCCTTTACCATGCAGCGTCAGCGCAGCGGTGCCACCGGGGGCATGACCATGTTCTTCGGCGCTCGCGCCCCCGAAAGCCTGCCCTATTTCGGCCCGCTCAAAAAGGTGCCTGAAAGCCTGCTGAAACAGCATCTTGTCTTCAGCCGGCTTGAGGACTGCGAAAAGGAATATGTGCAGGATCGCATCGTTGCGGAGCAGGAAGTGGTCGCGGAGCTTCTGGCCAATGACAAGACCCATATCTACATTTGCGGGCTGCGCGGTATGGAGGAAGGCGTCGAACAGGCGATGACTTCCATCGCCGAGGGCATGGGGCAGCAGTGGTCGGACCTGCGCGACACCATGCGCGAAGACGGACGTTATCACGTGGAAACCTATTGATGGCGGCGCAACCTTTCGTCCATCCGGTCAATGTCACCTGGGGGGACTGCGATCCCGCGCGCATCGCCTATACCGCGCGCCTGCCATGGTTCGCGCTGGATGCGATCAATGCATGGTGGGAAGCGCATTTCGACGGCGAAGGCTGGTACCAGCTTGAACTCGATCGCAATATCGGCACGCCCTTCGTGAACCTGTCGATGGACTTCCGCAGCCCCGTTACCCCCCGGCACAAGCTGCTGTGCGAAACCTACCCGACACGGTTGGGCGAAAAGTCCATCACCTTCGGAATGAAGGCACGGCAAGACGGGATCCTGTGTTTCGAAGGCAGCTTTACCTGCGTGTTTACCATCGCCGATCAATTCAAGAGCCAGCCCGCCCCGCAGCGTCTGCGGGACGTGATCGAACCTCTGGTTCGGACGGGTTAATGCCGGGTACCCGCCCTTCATGCATTATTTCGCGCAATCGGCCTTGATGTTTTGATTCCTGCATTATTTTTCGCGAAATGAACGATATGTCTGACAGCACCCGAGACCGGGATACCGGCGCCGAACTGATCGCACGCCTTGCCGCGCGGGTCGCCGAAGCGAGGAAGGCGCGGGGGCTGCCACGGCGCGTGCTTTCCGAACTTTCCGGTGTATCCCCGAGGTACCTTGCCCAGTTGGAAGCCGGGGAAGGAAATATATCCATCCGACTTCTGGAACGGGTCGCTACGGCGCTGAACCTCAAAGTCGAAAACCTCATCGCGGAAGAACTGCCGATGGATCATGATGTCCAGCGGCTCGTCGCGCTTTTCCGTCAGGCCCCGGACGACGTTCAACAGCGTGTGCGTTCGATCCTTGCGCCCGAAAACCCGAAGCTGATGCGGGCGGGCCGAATCTGTCTGATTGGCCTGCGGGGCGCGGGTAAATCGACATTGGGGCGGATGGCCGGCGAGGCGCTGAAAATTCCCTTTGTCGAACTCAACAAGGACATAGAGGCCCATAACGAGATGCCCCTCTCGGAGATCATGGCGCTCTACGGGGAAGAGGGCTACCGGGAGATGGAGGCCGAGGCGCTGGAGCGTGTCAGCGCCCGGCACGATCGGATCATCCTTGCCGTGGCGGGCGGTATCGTCGCGGAAAAGACGACCTATGCGCGGCTGCTTGAACGCTTCCATACCGTCTGGCTGAAAACCAGCCCGGCCGAACATATGCAGCGCGTGCGTGCGCAGGGCGATGTCCGCCCCATGCAGGGCAACCCTGCCGCGATGGCGCAGCTTAAATCCCTGCTCGAAGGCCGCAAGCCGCTTTATGAAAAGGCCGAGGCGCAGTTGAACACCTCCAACCGGACGGTGCGAAGCTCTCTCAACGATCTGCTGGCTATCGTCGCGAGCCGGGGGTTCCTCGACCGCGGCGAAGGATGAAGGCAACAGGTTCGCCGCAGGTCGTTCTCTGCGAGGCGGGGGCGGGCGCGGCGCCCTTCATCGATGCGCTGCTGTCCAACGGTATTTTAGTGACCGTGCAGGAAGAAGACGCCACCACGTTGGAACGTGTGGCAGATGGTCTGAAGGGTCGTCTCAAAGGGCCGTTGCCGGAGTTTGTCGATAGCTCCGCCCGTTTTGCCAAGGATGCCAACGTGATTGCCGCGCCTTCGGCCCTTGGCTGGGTGCCCCAACCCCCCACTGCCGTCTTGGCCGAACCCATCACGGTGGGCGGGGCGGGGCCCCTTTACCTCGATCTTTCGGCTTTCCCGCTGGTTGAACTTTGCGCGGTGGGGAGGGAAGGGGCCGCGGGAGAGTTGCGGGCCATATTGGCCGCCTCTGGCGCCCAGATCCTGTCGGCCCCGGCAGGTGCCCTCTTTCCCGGCAGTCGCCTGCAAAACCGGATGGTTGCCATGGTGGAGGCATTGCTGATGGCAGGCGCCGCCCCTTGGGATATCGACGAGGCGCTGGAAGCGGCGGGTTGGTCACCCGGCCCCTTGGCCCTGCAGGACGGGCAGGGCCTTGATGGCACGCTTGCACGTTGGCGCGCCGGGGGAGGGCACCGGCATACGATATTGGAACGCATGGTGCAGGAAGGCCGCCTTGGACGCGCGGTCGGGGTCGGCTGGTATCGGTATCCCGGCGGGGGCGGTGCGGTGATCGACCCCCTGCTGGAAGACATGATTGAGGAAGAGGCGCGGTTTGCCGGCCACAGGCGGGGCGACATGACCGCGCCCTGTATCGTGCAAGCGGTCACGCTGGGACTGCTGGCGGAATTAGTTGAGATTTTTGAGGCAGGGATGGCGGAGCGGATGCTTGACCAGCTTGTAGGCGCGAAGACCGGCTACGGCCCTTCGGGTAAAGGCCTTTGCGCTGAAGCAAAGCGCATGGGGCAGGCAGAGATGGCGGAGGCCTTGGCCGCTTTGCGCGGGCGCTTCGGATCGGCATGGGAACTTCCGGCAGCGCTCCGCAGCACGGGGGAGGCGCGGCTGTTCCGGTAGGAAGTGACCCGAACCAAAAAGGCCGCCCCGAAGGGCGGCCTCCATTCGCTGGTTCGGTTCGATTACATCGTCCACGCCATGCGGGCGGGGTGGTATTCAAAGCCGATGTGGTGGCCTGCGCCAACCAGACCTTCCTTGGTGTGGTTGTAGAGCGAGCGCCAGTAGGGCTGAATCGTGACCCCGGAGTTCTGGATCATCGCTTCGCCTTCGGCCATCAGTGCGCGGCGCTTCTCAACGTCGGCTGTGGCAAGTGCTTTTTCCAGCAAGGCGTCGAATTCGGGGTTGGACCAGCCGAATTCGTTCCACGCTTCACCCGAACGATAGGCAAGCGCCCAGATCTGCACGCCAAGGGGGCGCGCGTTCCAGTTGGTGGAGGAGAAGGGATATTTCGTCCAGTCGTTCCAGAAGGTGGAACCGGGCAGGATCGTGCGCTTCACCTTGATACCTGCATCGCGCAGCTGTGCCGCAACCGCGTCGGTCGTGTCCTTGCGCCAGGCGTCGTCGATGGAGAAGAGCTCATGCTCGAAATCGGCCATGCCGGCTTCTTCCATGAGCGCCTTCGCCGCCGCCGGGTCCACCGTACGGGGTTCGAGTTCCGCGTATTCCGGATGCATCGGGCCGACGTGGTGGTTTTCCGCCACGATACCGCGACCGGCATAGCCCAGTTCGAGCAGAACCGCGTTGTCCACCGCCATGGTGAGGGCGCGGCGCACGCGCTCGTCCTCGTAGGGGCGCATCCCGTCCACTTCGGCCAGCTGGTTCGGCCGGATGACGATGGTTGCAGCCGACGCGATGCTGTTTTCGACCCAGCCGTCCAGCGTGCTCATGATGTCGATGTATTCGCCTTCCATGGAGTAGAAGGCATCGACCTCATCCGCTTCGGCGGCCGCGATCCACGCAGAGGGGTCGGTGCCGTAATCGATATATTCGAGCCGGTCGATATAGGGTCCGCCGAAGACTTCGGTGCCCCACCATTCAAAGCCCTCGTTGCGGACCAGAACGCTCTTCACCCCGACTTCGAGCGACTCGGGCAGATAGGGGCCGGTGCCGACGGGATTTTCCAGCATGTTATCGGCATCGAAGCCTTCAGGTACGATGGCCGCGGGATAGTCCGCCATACCGGGAACAAGCGTGATGTCAGGGCGCGGCAGCATCAGCTTGACGGTGTGGTCATCCACGACCTGAATCGCCCCTTCGATGGCCTTGCCGGTTTCCTCGTCGATCAGCGTCGCGAAACGCCCGGCCATGGAGTTGCCTTCCACGTCCTTCTCGCACCAGCCTTCGATGTTGCGCGCAACGTCGGCGGCGGTGAAGTCGGAGCCGTCGTTCCACTTCACGCCCTTGCGGACGTTGAGCGTGTATTCGGTCGCGTTATCGTTGATTTCCCAGCTCTCCAGCAGGGCAGGGGTGAATGTGCCGTCGTTTTCCCAGATGGCGAGGTATTCCAGCCACCCGCGGGAGAAGTTTGCGATCTGCGACCAGTCATAGGTGCGCGGATCCTTCAGCGCGCGTACTTCCATCTGCATGCGGACGGTGCCGCCTTCCTTGTGGGCTGCGGCCTGAGCGGGGGCCGGCATGCCGATCATGGCATAGGCGGTCGCCGTGGTGGCGCCGAACGCGCTGGCAAGGGCCAGGAATTCGCGGCGGTTCACTGGGTCTTTCTTCGCAGCTTCCGCCGAGTCGATGACCGACTGGGGCAGCGGTTTGCCGGTGCGTGTCAGAAATGTCATGTTCTTCCTCTCTGTTACGATGCCGAAGTACCGGCACATGCGACGACCGCCTTCGGAAGCGGTGCCAGGTGACGCAGTTGTCCTGCTGTTGCAAGCAATCCCCTTGGGGGTGCCGCGCGATAGTCAAACACACGGACCACGCGCGTCAAGCCCATCGGCCCCAGATGTGAGACTGCGTGTATTATCAGGGGCGTGTGCGATTTGCCGGTTGACGGGGACTGACCCGCTGTGACGCGGGGGCAGAGATATGGGGAAAGGCGTGCTGTGAAAAAGAAAATACGCGGGTCATCGGGTAAGTAATTGTAATTATTAAAATATTATTGGTGTGCCGGCGAGGCGCTAGCAAATACGCCCATCAGCGCAGAAGCAGGGTAAAGATGAGACCCGGCATCTCGTTTCCAATATGTCGATCACTCCGCGCGGACCGCTAGCACAGTTCCCTTACGTCACTTTTAAGAGACCGAAGCACAATACCGACCTATGAGCCGGTGAGGTGACCGAATCTAGATTTCTCGACGGTCCGTTGCAAAGCCCATGTCGCGGGCTGCAGCGAAAAGCTCGCGCAGGCGTGTTGCATCCCCGACTTCGTTGGAAAGCAGCAAGACGAGCCGGGCGTTGAGCGCGTGGCTATGTTCGGCGCTCAGGCCCTGATGCGCCTTCATCAACGCTTCGTAAACCGCGTCCCCCGCGGGGCCGAGCCTGTCTTCTTCGGTCATAGGAAGCCTCCTTTCGCACGGGCCAGAGCCTCTTTCACCTCTTCAACCTGTGGTGTGTCGAAGAACGCACAGACATGTCCATCCGGGCGCAAGAGATAGGCGCCCCGACCGTATCGCTGTTCCACCAGCCCTTCGGTATCTTCCACCTCCGCGCCGCTGCCTCTGGGCCCGACGATAACAGATTCCAGGCCCGGCACTTCGGGGAGCACGGCGCCCCCGACGCCCAGCAGAACAAAGCGTCCTTGCAGCGCCTCGATCAGCCAGCGACACCCGTTTTTGCCGACCACCGGGGCATCCGGCATCGCGCTACCGGGCGCTATGGGCGCCTCCCCCCGGGTTTGCAGGGGGCGGCCATCGAGGCTGCAGGGCTGAGATAACCGGCCCGAATTGATGAGCCGCCGGGCAAAAGGTTGCGTTTCGGCGAGGCGCAGTACCTCGTGGCGGAGAAGCGCTTCCATCTCCGATTTCGGCGTCATGAAATTGGTGGCGCGGCCCGAATGGAGGATGTTTTCGCGTGCCCCGTGGCGGCGCTCGTCATCATAGCTGTCCAGCAGGGCCGACGACGCCTCTCCCTTCAGCACCAGCGCCAGTTTCCAGCCTAGGTTGTCCACATCTTGAATGCCGCCGTTTCCGCCACGCGCGCCGAAGGGACTGACAACATGGGCGCTGTCGCCGACAAAGATCACCCGCCCATGAACGAAGTTGTCCAGCATGGCGCAGCGGAAGCGATAGACGCTCATCCAGTCGAGCCGAAAGGGCGTATCGCCGACGATGGCCCGGATACGGGGCAGAACCCGTTCCTCCGTCGCCTCCACCTCCGGGTCCGCGTCGGGGCCAAGCTGCAGGTCGATCCGATAGATGTCATCGGGTTGCTTGTGCAGCAGCGCGGATTGCCCTTCGTGAAAAGGCGGGGCGAACCAAAACCATCGTTCCGGGCGGTCGGCGACGGCAAAGGGGCTTTGGGGCATTTCGACGTCCACGATCAAAAAGCGTTCCTCGAAGGACTGACCTTCGAAAGGCAGGGCCATCCGGCTGCGGGTTGCGCTGCGGGCCCCGTCGCAGGCGAGGTACCAATCCGCTTCCAGCGTATAGTCGCCATCAGGGGTTTCGATGATCAGTTCGACGTGATCGCCGCGCTCCGCATGGTCTGTCACCCTGTTGCGAAACCGCAGATCGATGAGGTCGGGAAAGGCATGCGCCCGTTCGAGCAACATGCGTTCCACATGGTACTGCTGAAGGTTGATGAAGGCCGGGTATTTGTGCCCCGTCTCGGGCAGAAGGTCGAATTCCCAAACCTGCTTTTCGCCGTGAAACAGGCGGCCCACCTGCCATGTGACACCCTTTGCCAGCATGGTTTCGCCCACGCCCAGCCTGTCGAAGATTTCAAGCGTGCGTTTGGCCCAACAAATCGCGCGGGACCCGACGGAGACGGTATCGCCGTCATCCAGAACCACGCAGCGGATACCCTGCTGGGCCAGATCGATTGCAATGGAAAGGCCGACGGGTCCGGCGCCGACGATTACCAC
>NZ_LWGH01000246.1:0-9812 GCF_001635395.1 Sulfitobacter sp. HI0129
TTGCTCGGCCATCACCGCGCTGCCCCCAAGCTTGGTATAGGCGAACAACATGCTGTCTGGGTGGTGCCAGGTATGGCCCGTCTCATCATGGGGCGGGGCCGGCAGGCGACCGTCGGGGCCGGGGCTTTTCCAGTCCGGCTGCCCTTCGAGATTGGCACCATGACAGGCAGCGCAATAGTCATCGTAAATCGCCTTGCCCAAGGCGACGTCACCGGCAATCTCTTCCATCGCGGCGACGCCCTTGTCATCCGAGATGCTCCAGATGATCGTTCCGGCCACCACCAGACCGGCCAGCCCCAGACCGGAGATGAGCGCCGCGCGATTCATGAAACCACGATCCGAGTCGTCATGCCCGATGCCGCGTGCGACAGCATATGGCAATGCAGCAGCCATTGGCCCGGGTTATCCGCCACGAAAGCAATCTCCCGTGCCGCACCACGTTCAATCAACGTCGTATCGCGCAGTGGGCCGAGCACACCGTTCTCCCCCATTTCATTAAAATGCATCCCGTGCAGGTGGATGGCATGGGGGAAGGCGGTATCGTTCGTCACCCTGAGCTGCACATGCTCCCCGCGGGAAAGTTTTGCCAAGGGCTCATTATCCATGCCATCGGCGGAACCGTTGAACGCCCAGAAGCGTCCCGCCTCCACCAGCTCGCCCATCGATTTCGGCTGACCGTTGAGCGTGGCCGAACGCAGCCCGCCCATCGCGCCGCCTTCCATCTTCAGGTTCAACCGGGTGGCCTGGGCCAGATCTACAACCTCATGCCGGTTCGAAGGAAGGGCCGCGGGTTGGCCCCGGCGACTTTCGGACGCCTTGCTGTCGACCTCAAAAGCGACCTGGCTGAAACTCTCCTGCCGGTCGAGGTGCAGGATATGCGCGGCCTCGCCCGGTTCCGTTACCACATCCACGATAAGATCGGCCCGCTGGGCGGAACCGAGGATGATCGGTTCCGTCACCGCAAGCGGTTCTTTGAGCGGCATGCCATCCAGTGCGATGATCCAGCCTTCCATCCCGTGCAGTTGCAGCGGAAAGGTACGCGCGTTCGAGGCGTTGATAAGACGCAGGCGGAACCGTTCGTTCTGCTTTGCAGGCACGGTCAGGTTGTAGGTTCCGTTGGTCGTGACGTAGTTGCCCATCCGTCCCGCATGGCTCTGCGCATGGGGGGAATCGAAATCCCCGGCGATCTGGCTGGTCTGCGGATCAATGAGCCAGTCATCGAAGATCAGGACCTCTTCGCGATCAACATCCGGCTTATCAGCTTCTTCCACGATTAGCGCGCCGTAAAGGCCGCGCGCCACCTGTTCGGTTGAGCGGTTATGGGCGTGATACCAATATGTCCCCGCATCGGGCGCCACGAAATCATAGTCGAAATCGGCCTTCGGCTCGACCGCGGGCTGGGTCAGCCCCGCCACGCCGTCCATCTCATTGGCGATGCGAATACCATGCCAATGCACAGAGGTCGCCTGCGGCAGCGCATTCTGCAGTTTGCGCTGAACCCGCGCACCTTGGGCCACGCGGATTTCAGGGCCAGGTGCCCGGCCTTCGAACCCCCAGATGGAGGTCGTGCCATAGGCTTCCGGCAAAAGCTGGATGTCGCCCACCTGTGCATTCAGGGGGGTAATACCCGTGGCCGCCGACAGCGGGCCGCGGGGCAGCAAGGCGAATGCGCCCGCGGCGGAAAGAAATTCGCGTCGGCTCAACTTAGGCATGGTCGTTACATTCCCTTATGGATCACTGTCCATGATATAGGTCGCCATCGCCTGCAGGTCATCGTCTGTCAGGAAACCTGTGCCATATTGCACGACTTCCGCCATCGATCCGCCAAACACATCCCCGCTGGGGGTGATGCCGGAACGCAGGGCATAGGCCAGATCATCCACTGTCCAGCCACCCTCTGCGAGGTCGTCCGCACGGATAGACGGTGCCTTGCCCCCTACGGGGAGTTTATCGTTGCCCCTGAACTGCTCACCGGGAATTCGCGCACCTGCGAAATTACGGGGGGTATGGCAGGCGGCGCAATGCGCGGCACCATTCACCAGCCAGCGGCCCCGGTTCCAGACATCGCTCTTGCCCTCGACCGGCTCGACGTTGGGCGGGTTGAGATAGGCAGCCCGCCACAGCTTCAGCCCCCAACGCTGATCGAAGGGAAAGGACACGTCATGCGCAGGCGCGGATTCTGCGACCGCCGGTACCGTCTGGAAGGCGGCCCATAGATCGGCAATGTCCTGATCAGAGAATTTTCCGTAAAAGGGATAGGTGAAGGTCGGGTAATAAGGTTTTCCGTCGGGGGAAATGCCCTGCCGCACTGCCCGGGCGAAGTCCTGCACGGTCCAGTCTCCGATACCATGTACCGGATCGGTCGTCAGGTTCGGCGGGTAGAAAAGACCGAAGTCGGTCGGCAGCGGCGCGCCTCCGGCCAGTGGCTTGCCACCGGCTTCGGCATTGGTGTGACAGGCGATGCAACCGCTCGCCCGGGCAAGATAGGCCCCGCGTTCCGCGTTACCCGCCTGCGCGATTGCGGCCACCGCATTGCCGACCGGCCAGAAGATCAGGGCCGTGATGGTCACAACGGCTCCGACCGCACCCAGGGTGAACAACCAAAGCAGAACCCGCATGATGCTAGTTCTTCTCTGCGCGGAACTTCTGATGGCAGGCAGAGCAGGTCTGCGTGACTGCCGCGAAGGCTGCGTCCGTCGGCAAGGCCGCGACCTCTTCGACGGTCATCATCTTGTCTTCACCGGCAGCAGCGCCGCCCATCATGGTAGATGCACCGCCACCCATCATCGACGAAGCGCCACCGCCCATCATCGAAGACGCGCTGCCTGTATCCATCATTCCGCCGGAACTGCCCCCCATCATCGACGAGGATTGGCCGCCGCCATCCTTCTTGGCGAGGCCGTTCTCGGCACCCTCCTTCAGCCCAGTCGCGTAGACCTGCAACTTTTCTGCGAGGGCCGCGAACTCTTCAGGCTCTTCCCAGATTGCGGGCAGTGCAACCGAGGGCATGGCATCGCTGCCTTCGGGGAACAGCTTGACCATGTCCTCACCCGCATGGGCTATGAAAACATCGGCCGCCGCACGTACCGCGTCAGCGTCGTAGTCTTCCTTGCCGCGCATGATCGGCGCCATCGCCTTCACCGCCTTGCTCATGGCCGACATGCCGTCCATGCGCTCTTTCACGACACCGGTCGCCCCGCTGTGTGCGAGCGCGGCAGCCCCGAAGGAGACCGTCAGAGCAGCCGTAATCCAGTACTTCATCGCCATTGGGGAGTTTCTCCTCAGTTGATTCCGTTCGCGCGCTGCAATTCGCGCACGTAGGCCGCCACCATCTTCACATCGGCATCCGTCAGCCCCTCCACAGGGGGCATGTTGCCGAAGTTCCAGTGATGCGCCCGCACGCCGTTTTTCGCGGCGAGCAGGAAGGCCGCATCACTATGGTGGCTCGGTTCGTAAATCTTGTGGACGAGCGGGGGCGCGACACCGTTCTGGCCCGCGGCATTCGCCCCGTGGCAGGCGGCGCAGGACGTATCGAACACGCGCTTGCCCACTTCTGCTGTCTGCGAAAGCTCGCTCGGCAGAGCGACCTCCACGATCGGGTCGCCCTCTTCCACGGACGACAGATCAGGCGGCGTCATCGAATGGCCAGCCATCGTGTCTGGCTGCGTTTGCTGCCAGATCACGACCGCACCCCCGACTACGAAAAACGCAGCGATGAGCAAACCGGTTCTTGAGATCATATCAGCTTGACCTGCGCGCCGACCGGCGTGCGCCCAAAGACTTCTTCGATATGCTCGTTATAGAGCCCGATGCACCCGTTGGAGGAGGCGCGCCCGATCTTCCGGGTGTCCTGCGTGCCGTGGATACGGTAGTAGGTCCAGCTCAGGTACAGGGCGTGGGAGCCCAGCGGATTGCGCGGATCACCGCCTTCGATGCGGGCAGGCCAATCCGGATTACGCTCAAGCATCGAAGGCGTGGGCGACCAGCCGGGGGCCACGCGCTTTTCGATTACGCTGGTATAACCGCGCCGTGTCAATTCGTCAGAGACAGGCACCGAAGTCGGATAGATCCGCATTTCACCATCGGCCGTCCAGTGCTGCAAAACCTTGTTGTTCGTATCAGACAGAATGATACCGCTGCCGATGCTGTCGAAGTGATCCTGCCAGCGGTGAAGCTCGAAAGCGGACTGATTGCGCCGGATCGGGGCAGTACCCTGGGCCTTCAGGATCGAAGGCGCGAACAAGCCTGCACTGCCCGCCGAAAGCATGAGCGACCGGCGGGACATCAATGATTTGCTGTTGGACATAATTCCTGTCTCTTCCTCGTTGCTGCTGTTGTGGATAATAAGCCAGCCGCGCGTAATGAGAACCACGCAGGGGCCTGTGTTTTGTAAAGTTATGTAACGTACCCGAAGGCAGCGATGCCTGTTGATGCGTGCATTTCAACCTTCAGCCAGTGACCGGCTGTAATACAACCCGCGTCCCGATGGGCACAAGTCCGTAAAATTCCACGATATGATCATTGGTAAGCCGTGCGCAGCCGTTGGAGACGCGCTGCCCGATGGTAGAGGGATCGTCCGTGCCATGAATGCGCAGATAGGTATCCCAGCCACCTTGATCGAAAAGATAAAGCGCCCGTGCGCCCAACGGGTTATTCGGCCCACCCGGCATACCATCGGCGTAACGCGCGTATTTCGCAGGCTCCCGTTCGATCATGCCGGGGGTGGGTGTCCATGGCGGCCATTTGCGCTTGTGCGCCACGTAGAACTCGCCCGGCTCATAGAGCCCCTGCCGCCCGATCCCTACGGAATAGCGCAGCGCCGTTCCACCCCCGAGCGTCCAGTAAAGCGCGAATCGGTTTGGGTTCACATGTATCTCGCCCGGCACGGGCACCTCGGGATAATCGACGATGCGCGGCAGCATGGATTCGGGCAGACCCGAAGGGGGAATCATCGCGTCGTATTGTTCTGGGGTATGGGCCAAGGCCCCCCGCGCCATAGCCATGGACGCGATAGTGCTCGTCAGGAACTCACGTCTTTTCATGTCTGCTCTCTCCTCTGGGACGTTTCTATCGGACGAAGCGCACGTCCCTGCGCCTCTCGCGTATCTTCTTCCTGCGTTTCCGCCTCTGTAGCGCGCGGCAGAACCACGGTCGCACGTAGTCCGCCTTCGGCGCGGTTCGACAATTTTATGGAACCCCCATGCTCCAGAACGATGCTCCGCGCGATGGAAAGCCCCAGTCCATGCCCACCGGTATCAAGCGACCGGGAGGTCTCCAGCCGCACATAGGGATCGAAGACGGATTCCAGCTTTTCTTCGGGGATGCCGGGGCCGTCGTCATCGATCACGATTTGGGCCGTATCATCGCTCAGGCTCCAGTCCACACGGGCGCAGCCCCCGTACCGCTGGGCGTTCTCGATCAGGTTCCGGAGCGCCCTGCGCATTGCCGCGGGCTTCACCGGAACGATCAAAGGCGCCGTTCCGAGAACCTGCAGATTTGCGATTTGCAGACCCTCGATCGATTCAGCCAAATCCGTAGGGCGCACTTCTTCGTGAAGACCGACGCCCTTGGCGAAATCCAGGGTCGCGTCGATCATGTGTTGAAGCTCTTCGCTGGAGGCCACGAGCGAACGCCGCGTCTCCGGGTCGTCGACCATTTCCGCCCGCACCCGAAGCGCGGTCAACGGTGAACGCAGATCATGCGCCAGTGCCGCGAGCATCTGGGTCCGGTCCGAAACGAAGCGGGTAAGTCTGTCCTGCATGGTGTTGAAGGCATGGGTCAGTTCGCGCACCTCACGCGGGCCCACCACCGGTATCGCCCCTTTCCCCGCCCCACGGCCCAGCCGCTCGGAAGCGCGGGCCAACCGGTTGAGCGGCCCTGTCAACCGGGCGAGCAAGAACCAGAAGCTCGCAATGAGCAACAGGATCGCGCTCACGAAAAAGGAAGCGTTGGAGGCGAGCGACCATTGCAGCGGAGGCCGCTCGAACCGCGTCCCCACGTTCAGCCACTCCCCTCCCGCCAGCGCGATGGAAAGCTCCAGCTCGATCGCGGCAAGACTCGCCCGCATCATTTCGACATGCAGTTCTGCCATCTCGGGCAACAGGTTTGGCAGCGGCAGGACTTCCTGTTCCACCGCATGGATTTCCACCCGGATGTCACGCCTGTAGCCGTCCCCCAGCAGGGCGCGGACACGTGCTTCGACGGCGCCGCCGGGGTCGTGATCGGTATGCATGACCGCCGGCTCTTCGGACAGGTCAAATCGAACCAACGGCGAATTCGCGGCGCGAATGATCTGGGGATGCAGGTTTTCCGGCGCCCCCTCGATCAGTTTGGCGACGTTTGCGGCCCGGCCAGCCGCTTCCGCTCCGATCGCGGCCTGAACGGCGAGCGAACGTTCGTCCACGAAAAACCAGAGGCTGATCGCCTGCGCAATAATCAGAACCACGAGCACCAGAAGCGCGATCTGCGTACGCAGGCGCAGGACGAATGGCCTCACGCAAGAACCTCGACATCGCAGGTCAGGCTGTAGCCGGCGTTGCGCACCGTACTGATCAGCCTCGGGCCGCCATCCCCCTGCTCGATCTTGCGGCGCAGGCGGCTCACCTGATTGTCGATCGTCCGGTCGAGCGGCCCCGCGATGCGCCCGGTGCTAAGTTCAAGCAGCTCATCGCGGCTGATTACCGTGCGCGGCCGCTCCAAGAACAAAGAAAGCAGCTTCAACTCACCCGAGGTAAGCTGCGTGCGCGCCCCTTCCGCGTCCTTGAGCATCCGGGCATCGTAATCCAGTTCAAGATGCGCAAACCGAACCATGTGCCCCGCGAAAGCCTCCCGCTGGGCACCCCGCGTACTACGGCGAAGGATCGCATTGATCCGCGCCAGCAATTCGCGCGGATTGAACGGTTTGCCCAGATAATCATCTGCCCCGCCGTCGAGCCCGGCGATGCGGTCGTCATCCTCTCCCAGCGCGGTGAGCATCAGAACAGGGGTATCGCTGTCCCGGCGCAACCGCTTGCATGCGCTCAGCCCGTCTTCACCGGGCATCATCACGTCCAGCACGATGAGGTCGAAACTCGCCTTTGCACGCTGGCGATCCATCTCCGCCGCGTTGCGCGCGACGGAGGTGCGCATCCCATTGCGTTCAAGATAGCGCGACAAGGACGCCCTGATTTCGGCGTGGTCGTCGACGACAAGGATATGCGGCTCTTGGGTCATACCCTGCCCATGTATATCCGAGATCGAAACCGATTGCCGCTCCCGGTTTGTCACCATTTGTAACCGAACTGTATCCAATGCCATATCGCGAAATATAGCGCCGACCACAGGGGTTGCACACCCATCCACGGCGTGCGGATTCGATCACGACTAATGCCAGATTGAATATCGCATAGGTCCAGTGTAGAGCAATAAGATGGCGCTACCGGTCGAAACGTTTTTCCTGCACCCCGAAGCTCAGGGAACGCTGCAGCAGCAGATCCAGCAGATGATTGCGCAGGGGATCCTCTCCGGCAGGTTCCGGCAGAAAGAAAAACTGCCATCGACGCGCAAGCTGGCCGCCCATCTGGGCGTCAGCCGCATCACGGTCACGATCGCCTATACCGAACTGCAGGCCAACGACTACCTCGTGAGTCGTGGGCGCTCCGGTTACTACGTGTCGGAGAATGCCCCGGCCCCGCCCGAATTTGCCCTGCCCGCGCGGAGGCTCGATGCTGTCGACTGGTCGCGGGCTATCGGTCAGCGTTTCGCAGGGGGCGCCGCACTCACCAAACCGCAGGACTGGAACCGCTATCGCTATCCGTTCATCTACGGGCAGGCGGATGCGAGCCTGTTCGATCACGCCAACTGGCGCCTTTGTGCGCTGCAGGCGCTCGGCCAACGTGATTTCACCGCCCTTACGACGGATTATGGCGATCAGGACGACGCGCAACTGATCGAATTCATCGCCCGGCATACCCTCCCGCGCCGGGGCATCACGGCGCGGCCCGAGCAAATTCTTATCACCATGGGGGCGCAGAACGCGCTCTGGCTTACGGCGCAGGTGCTGCTGACCCAGCGACGGCGTGCCGTGCTCGAAGACCCGTGTTACCCGGCACTGCGTGACATCCTTTCGCACACCCGTTGCCACGTGACGCCAGTACGGGTAGACCATGAAGGTCTGCCGCCCGCCGTCATACCGGCAAGTACCGACGTGATATTTTCAACCCCCAGCCATCAATGCCCGACGACGGCAACCATGCCGATCGACCGCCGCCGGGCGCTGCTTGACCGCGCCCGGGAAATGGATGCCCTGATCGTGGAAGACGACTACGAATTCGAGATGTCGTTCCTCAAACCTCCGTCCCCGGCGCTGAAGTCGCTGGATACGGATGGCCGGGTGATCTATGTCGGAAGCTTCTCCAAATCCCTCTTTCCGGGTCTGCGGCTGGGATACCTCGTGGGCTCCGAACCCTTCATTCGCGAAGCCCGCGCTCTCAGGGCCGCCGTGCTGCGCCATGCGCCCGGGCATATTCAGCGAACGGCGTCATATTTCCTGTCGCTCGGCCATTATGACGCGCTGATCCGGCGCACGGGCAACGCGCTGCACGAACGGCGTATCGTCATGGAAAAGGCGATTGCAGATCATGGCCTTACCATCGCGGGGCGCGGGGCCTACGGCGGCTCCTCCTTCTGGATGCGTGCGCCCGAAGGGGTGAACACGGATGACTTTGCCCGCAGGCTACAGGCACGCAGCGTGCTAATTGAACCGGGGCACGGGTTCTTCGCGGGCCGCACCCGGCCTGCCAACTTCTACCGGCTTGCCTATTCGTCCATCCCCGCGGGCCGGATCGCCGACGGTGTTCGCCTGATCGCGGAGGAACTACAGAGTGCCCCCTGATCTGGCGCTAACCGGGCAGGTAAACTGGCCCTAACCCCTTTCCGCGACGCGGCATACCCTGCGCCCAAGCGGATTCCCGTTTTCTCATACACCCAAGGATAGCCCATCATGAAGATGACCACCGAAGAGGCCTTCGTCAAAGTTCTGCAGATGCATGGCATCGAAAAGGCCTTCGGCATCATCGGCTCGGCCATGATGCCGATTTCAGACCTTTTCCCCGCCGCCGGCATCCAGTTCTTCGACGGGGCGCATGAATGCAATTCTGGTATGATGGCCGATGGATACACCCGCGCGTCGGGCAGGATGTCGATGATGGTGGCCCAGAACGGCCCGGGCATCACGAACTTCGTCACACCGGTGAAAACCGCCTACTGGAACCACACGCCCCTGCTGCTTGTGACCCCGCAGGCGGCGAACAAGACGATTGGACAGGGCGGGTTTCAGGAAGTGGAGCAGATGGCGCTCTTCCGCGACATGGTGGCCTATCAGGAAGAAGTCCGTGATCCATCCCGCATCGCCGAGACGCTGAACCGCGTGATCCTTCAGGCAAAGCGCCATTCCGCCCCCGCCCAGATCAACATCCCGCGGGATTTCTGGACGCAGGTCATCGATATCGAACTGCCTGCCATCGTCGAGTTCGAGCGCCCCTCGGGCGGTGAACAGGCTCTGGATGAAGCCGCCCGCCTGCTGTCGGGGGCGAAATTCCCCGTCATCCTCAACGGCGCTGGCGTAGTGATCGGCGGGGCTATCGACGCCTCGCGGCAGTTGGCCGAACGGCTCGATGCGCCGGTGGCCTGTGGCTATCAGCACAACGATGCCTTCCCCGGCTCGCACCCGCTTTCCGTCGGCCCGCTAGGCTACAACGGGTCGAAGGCCGCGATGGAACTGATCGCAAAGGCCGATGTGGTGCTGGCGCTGGGCACCCGGCTCAATCCTTTCT
>NZ_LWGH01000247.1:0-6053 GCF_001635395.1 Sulfitobacter sp. HI0129
AAGCCGGCGCGCGGCACGATGCCGATCTGGCGGGTGGCCCCGATGATCCCGCCGCACCCCTCTTCCACTGGCTGACCGATGACCTCGGTTATGCGGTATACGCGGCTTTCGATCTGCCTTATGGCCGCCCCGCGATCGATGCCGCACAGTTTGCCAGTTACCGCAGCTATCCCTACATGGCGTTCAATTATTTCGCCGTGCACCCACAACACCTGCCGCCTGCCACTTCGGCACCGCGGCGCTGACCCGCGCCGCTTCGACGCAGAAAAGGAAGTTCAGATGACCGACCAACCTGCCAACGACCAGTTCCGCTCCTCGTCCTTTCTGGAAGGGCAGAACGCGGAATACCTCGAGGCGATGTATGCCCGCTACGCCAACGATCCCGGCGCGGTGGACGAAGCGTGGCAGGCTTTCTTCGACGCCATGGGTGACGCGGATACCGACGTGAAGGCCGAAGCCGCGGGCCCCAGTTGGGCGCGCGCCGACTGGCCGCCCATGCCGTCCGATGACCTGACCGGCGCGCTGACCGGCCAGTGGCCCGCCCCCGCGGAAACCAAGGCCGCAGGGGACAAGATCAAGGCCAAGGCGCAGGAAAAGGGCGTCGAGGTGACGGACGCGCAGGTCAGGCTGGCGGTGCTCGACAGTATCCGCGCGCTGATGATCATCCGCGCCTACCGTATCCGCGGACATCTGGCGGCCGATCTCGACCCGCTGGGCATGCGCGATACCGGCAAACATGAAGAGCTCGATCCGAAATCCTACGGCTTCACCGACGCGGATATGGATCGGCCCATCTTCATCGACAACGTGCTCGGCCTCGAAGTCGCGACGCTCCGCGAAATTCTCGATATCGTGCAGCGTACCTACTGCGGGACATTCGCGCTGCAGTACATGCATATCTCGGACCCGGAGCAGGCCGGCTGGCTGAAGGAACGGATCGAAGGCTACGGCAAGGAAATTTCCTTTACCCGCGAAGGGCGCAAGGCGATCCTGAACAAGCTGGTGGAGGCCGAAGGCTTCGAGAAATTCCTGCACGTCAAATACATGGGGACCAAACGCTTCGGCCTCGACGGCGGCGAAAGCCTCGTGCCCGCGATGGAGCAGATCATCAAGCGAGGCGGCCAGCTTGGCGTCAAGGACATCGTCATCGGCATGCCCCACCGGGGGCGCCTGTCGGTGCTGGCCAACGTGATGCAGAAACCCTACCGCGCCATCTTCAATGAATTTCAGGGCGGCAGCTTCAAGCCCGAGGACGTGGATGGTTCGGGTGACGTGAAATACCACCTCGGCGCCTCGTCCGACCGTATGTTCGACGGCAACGAGGTGCACCTGTCGCTCACCGCGAACCCCAGCCACCTCGAAGCGGTCAATCCCGTCGTGCTGGGCAAGGTCCGCGCCAAGCAGGATCAGCTGGGCGACAAGGACCGCACCGCGGCCATGCCGGTGCTGCTGCATGGCGATGCTGCCTTTGCCGGACAGGGCGTCGTGGCGGAATGTTTCGCGCTCTCCGGCCTCAAGGGGCACCGGACGGGCGGGACAATGCACATCGTGGTCAACAACCAGATCGGCTTTACCACCGCGCCGCATTTCTCGCGTTCCTCGCCCTATCCCACCGACAACGCGCTGGTGGTCGAGGCACCGATCTTCCACGTCAACGGCGACGACCCGGAGGCCGTGGTCCACGCCGCGCGTGTCGCCACCGAATTCCGCCAGAAGTTCCGCAAGGACGTGGTGATCGACATGTTCTGCTACCGCCGGTTCGGGCACAACGAAGGCGATGAGCCGATGTTCACCAACCCGGTGATGTACAAGCATATCAAGTCGCAGAAGACGACACTCACGCTCTATACCGAGCGGCTCATCAAGGATGGGCTGATCCCCGTGGGCGAGATCGAGGATATGAAATCCGCGTTCCAGGCCCACCTGAACGAGGAATTCGAGGCGGGCAAGGATTACCGCCCCAACAAGGCCGACTGGCTGGACGGCAAATGGTCCCACCTCGACCGGCAACAGAAGAAGAAGTACCAGCGCGGCAAGACGGCCATCTCGCCCGAGACAATGAAAGAGGTCGGCGAGGCGCTCACGACGGTGCCCGAAGGCTTCCCGCTGCATAAGACGATCGGGCGGCTTCTGGAAGCCAAGAAGGAGATGTTCGAAAGCGGTAAGGGCTTTGACTGGGCCACGGGGGAGGCGCTCGCCTACGGCTCACTGCTGACCGAAGGATACAAGGTGCGCCTTGCCGGTCAGGACAGTACCCGCGGCACGTTCAGCCAGCGCCATTCCGCGCTCATTAACCAGCAGGACGAAGATCGCTACTATCCGCTGAACCACATCCGCGAAGGTCAGGCGGAATACGAAGTCATCGACTCGATGCTGTCGGAATATGCCGTGCTGGGTTTCGAATACGGCTATTCGCTGGCCGAACCCAACGCGCTGGTCGCATGGGAAGCGCAGTTCGGCGATTTCGCCAACGGCGCGCAGATCATGTTCGACCAGTTCATCTCTTCGGGTGAAAGCAAATGGCTGCGGATGTCCGGCCTCGTCTGTCTGCTGCCGCATGGCTACGAAGGACAGGGCCCGGAACATTCCAGCGCGCGCTTGGAACGTTTCCTGCAGATGTGCGGCGGCGACAACTGGATCGTCGCTAATTGCACCACGCCGGCGAACTATTTCCACATCCTGCGCCGGCAGTTGCACCGCAGCTACCGCAAACCGCTGATCCTGATGACGCCGAAATCGCTGCTGCGCCACAAGCTGGCCATCAGCACGGCGGAGGAGTTCCAGACCGGATCGTCCTTCCACCGCGTGTTGTGGGACGATGCGCAGCACGGCAATTCGGACACGCAGCTGGTGGCCGACGACAAGATCAAGCGCGTGGTGATGTGTTCGGGCAAGGTCTATTTCGACCTGCTGGAAGAGCGCGACGCGCGCGGCATCGATGACATCTACCTGCTGCGCTTCGAGCAGTTCTATCCTTTCCCGGCGCAATCGGCGGTCAAGGAACTGGAACGGTTCAAACAGGCCGAAATGGTCTGGTGCCAGGAAGAGCCCAAGAACCAGGGTGCCTGGACCTTCATCGAACCCAACATCGAATGGGTGCTGGGCCGCATCAAGGCCAAGAACGGCCGCCCCGAATACGTGGGCCGCGCCACCGCCGCCTCGCCCGCGACCGGCCTTGCGAGCCAGCACAAAGCACAACAAGCCGCCCTCGTGGACGAGGCGCTGACCATCAAAGGAAATTGACCATGACAAGCGAAGTACGCGTGCCCACGCTGGGCGAATCCGTCACCGAGGCCACCGTGGCCACATGGTTCAAGAAGCCGGGCGATTCCGTCGCCGTGGACGAAATGCTCTGCGAGTTGGAAACCGACAAGGTCACCGTCGAAGTGCCGAGCCCTGTCGCGGGCACCATGGGAGAGATCGTCGCCGCCGAAGGCGAAACGGTCGGCGTCGACGCCCTGCTTGCCACGATCGAGGAGGGCGATGGCAAATCCGGCGGCACCGCCAAAAAGGACAGCGCGGCAGAGGCCGAACCGCCGAAGGCCAAGGACGCGGGCCCCGAAGAAACCCGCCCCCGTGAAGAAGCGCAGGCCCCGAAGGACGGTGGCGGCGCTTCGGGCTCCGGCGGCTCCGTCGACGTGATGGTGCCCACACTGGGCGAATCCGTGACAGAGGCCACCGTTGCCACATGGTTCAAAAAGGTCGGCGATACCGTCGCGCAGGATGAAATGCTCTGCGAGTTGGAAACCGACAAGGTGAGCGTCGAAGTCCCCGCCCCCGCCGCAGGCACGCTGGGCGAGATCCTCGCCGAAGAAGGCAGCACCGTGCAGGCCAACGGCAAGCTCGCGGTGATCAATGCAGGCTCCGGGGCCGCCGCATCGGCCAGCGCGCAGGAAAACGCGCCCGCCCCCGCCGCGCAGGAAGCACCCGCCGGTGGTGGCAAGGATGTCGAGGACGCGCCCTCCGCCAAGAAGGCCATGGCCGAGGCCGGGCTGAGCCGCGATCAGGTCACCGGATCGGGCCGCGACGGCCGCGTGATGAAGGAAGACGTCGCCAAAGCCATCGAGGCGGGCAAATCGGCCAGTGCCGGGGCCGCCCCGGATGCCCCACAGGCCAAACAGGCGCCGCGCGCGCCCTCTTCTGCCGATGATGCCGCGCGCGAGGAACGGGTCAAGATGACCCGCCTGCGCCAGACCATCGCCCGGCGTCTGAAGGACGCGCAGAACACCGCCGCCATCCTGACCACCTACAACGAGGTGGACATGACCGGCGTCATGGAGTTGCGCGACGAATACAAAGACCTCTTCCTGAAGAAACACGGGGTGAAGCTTGGCTTTATGTCCTTCTTCACCAAGGCCTGCTGCCATGCCCTGAAGGAAGTGCCCGAGGTCAACGCCGAAATCGACGGCACCGATATCGTCTACAAGAACTTCGTGCATATGGGCATCGCCGCGGGCACGCCGCAGGGCCTCGTGGTGCCGGTGATCCGCGATGCCGACCAGATGAGCTTTGCCGAGATCGAGAAAGCCATCGCCGAAAAGGGCGCGAAAGCACGCGACGGCAAGCTTTCCATGGCCGAAATGCAGGGCGGCACCTTCACCATCTCCAACGGCGGCGTCTATGGCTCGCTCATGTCCTCGCCGATCCTGAACCCGCCGCAGTCCGGCATCCTCGGTATGCACAAGATCCAGGACCGCCCGATGGTGGTCGGCGGAGAGATCGTGATCCGCCCGATGATGTACCTAGCACTCAGCTACGATCACCGCATCGTGGACGGCAAGGGCGCGGTGACTTTCCTCGTCCGCGTGAAAGAGGCGCTGGAAGACCCCCGGCGCCTGCTGATGGACCTCTGAGCGGGCCGCCTGCCCCCGATGACATAACCGTCGCCGCGCGCCGCCGGCTCATGTAGACTGGCGGCGGAGGTCCCCCGGGGACAGGAAGTGAAAGGACGATGCCATGACCGAAACGACAATTCTTGCCGCCTACGGCCTGCTCGTGATGATCACGATCCTGCTGCAGGTTCTCGGCGCCACCCGGCAGTTGTCGCTGGGCTATCTGATGTCGTCGCGCGATGAAACGCGCAGCACCACGGGGATGACCGCCCGGGTCGCCCGCGCGCTGGAAAATTCGATCACGGCCATGGCGCTCTTTGCCCCCGCGGTGCTGATCCTCGCCGCGCTGGATCGCAGTTCCGCCGCATCGCTCTTGTCCGCGCAGGTCTTTCTGGCGGCGCGGATCGTCTATCTGCCGGCCTATGCCTTCGGCCTTACCGGCATCCGGACGGTCGCGTGGCTGATCGGTTTTGCGGCGACGGCGGCGCTCTATCTTCTGGCTCTCTAGGACACATCGATGCAATTGATCTGCCACTATGATGTCTCGGATTTCGCCCGGTGGCGGTCCGCCTTCGACAAAGATGCGGGCTCCCGCCGTGAGGCAGGGCTGACGGTGCTTCAGGTCTGGCGGGACGCCGATGATCCGGGCCATGCCATCACGCTGATGTCCGTCAACGACCGGGATCGCGCCAAGGCATGGCTCGCCCGGTCCGATGCGCTGTCCTCCGACGATGGCGGCACCGTTACAGCCACCCGCGCCTATTTCGTTGAAACCGAATGACCCCGGAACTTACCGTCCTCGTCCTCGCGGCACTGCTGCAGCTTTTGCAATTCGTGCTCTACGCGGTTCCGGCCAATCTCGAACTGGGGCCGGGCTACACCATGTCCGCGCGGGACCGCGAACCCTCCCGCGCCCTGTCGGAACGCACCGCGCGGCTGGGCCGGGCCTTCGACAATCATTTCGAGGCGCTCGTCCTCTTCGGCATCGCCGCAGGCGTGCTCGCGATTTCGGGGCAGGGCAACACGCTCACGACGGTCTGCGCCTGGATCTACCTCGCCGCCCGGATTGCCTATGTCCCGGCCTATGCCATGGGCCTGCGCCCGCACCGCAGCATCATCTGGGCAGTGGGCCTGCTCGCCACCACGATCATGCTGATCGCCGCCCTCTTCTGATCTTCCAAATGGCCCCTCATCCCGGGGGACGGCGCTTGCGCCGGGGGG
>NZ_LWGH01000248.1:0-9515 GCF_001635395.1 Sulfitobacter sp. HI0129
GAGGAACTGCTCGACCGGGTGGACCTGAAGCGGTTCATCGACGGCTATCCGCATCAGCTTTCGGGGGGTGAACAGCAGCGGGTCGCGCTGGCCCGTGCGCTGGCGCCGCGCCCGCGCATCATGCTGATGGACGAGCCGTTTTCAGGGCTTGATAACCGGCTGCGCGATGGCATCCGGGACGAAACGCTCAGTATCCTCAAGGAAGAGGATACCGCCGTTCTGCTGGTGACCCATGAACCGGACGAGGCAATGCGCATGGCCGATGAAATCGCGCTGATGCGCGAGGGCCGGATCGTTCAGCAGGGCGCGCCCTACAACGTCTATACCCGCCCGCTGGACCGGGCGGCGGTGGCGTTTTTCTCTGACGCGAACGTATTGCGGTCGGAGGTGAGCGGGGCACTGGCAACCACGCCCTTCGGGCGGTTTCTGGCCCCCGGGGTGCCGGACGGGACAAAGGTGGACATCGTTTTTCGGCCCCAGCATCTGCGGATCGACTTCGACCGGGGCGGCAAGGGGCCGGCCCCCACGGCGACGGACGGGACAGCGGCGCGGGCGGTGGTCGCCCGCGCGCGTTTTATGGGCAACGAAAGCCTTGTGGAGTTCGTGATGGACCATGACGGCTCCATGCTGAAAGCCACGGTGCCCAACGTCTTTTTGCCGCAGCCGGGATCGGTGATGTGGCTGACCGTAAGACGGGACCGTTGTTTCGTCTTTCCCGTGCATTGAAGGAGGATCATGATGCGCACGCTGATGGTGGAATTCGGCATGGGATCGTCCCTGCGCCGGGGGGATTATACGCAGGCCGCCAAACGCGCGGTGCAGGACGCGCTTTGGCACAATTCCATCAACCTGGCGGAGCTTTACGGGTTTTCGAAAGAAGACATGCGTATCCGACTGGAGGTCGGCGTGCAGCAGCCTGATGCGGTCGATGCCGATGCGCTGCGCGCGGTCTTTCCCTATGGCCAGGTGGAGGTTTCGGTGAGGCGGGGCGGGCTGGACGTGCCGCGCCCCGAGGGGGAGGGCAACCCGACGATCATGGCGAACGTGGCGCTCTGCGTAGGCTTTGACATGGAGCGTTCCGATGGCTGATCAGCGTTTCATCATCGAAATGGGCAGCGGCAACGACCTGCACGGGCAGGATTACACCAAGGCCGCCGGTCGCGCGATCGAGGATGCCCTGCGGCATTCTTCACTGCCGCTTTTCGAAGCTACCGCGCTGTCGCATGAAGCCATGCGCGTCACGGTCACCGTCGCCGTGCAAAAGCCTGAACTGGTCGATACCGATCTGCTCGTCGGCCTGCTGCCGCGCGGCCGTGCAGAAGTACGGGCCGTCTTCGGGGGGCTCGACGTGGATACCGGGCAGGATGTCATCGTGATCGCGCAGGCAGCGGTAGAGGCTTTTCTGCCGCCCCAGTCCGGGTGGCGCCTGCGGGGCTGAGCATCAGCCGAAGAGTTCCGGCAGAGGCTCCGCCGTTTCGATAAGGTCGATCCGAAGCGTGAGTGCTGCCTGCGTGGTTTCAGACCATCCATCCAGCACCCAGACGCGGGCCGCGTGGCGCAGCCCCTCGGGATGAAACACATGGCTGCGTACCGCCCCGTTCGCTTCCGTCACCACAAGACGCAGCTTTTGCCGCGCCCGGATCGCTGCCCGCAGGACGGGCAGATGCGACAGCCCGCGCGCCGGGTCGGCAAAGGGCGGCAGGATCCGCGAAAAGGTTTCCGCATCGGGCAGGGCGGCTTCGGGCAGCGCCGCATCGATCTTGGCGGCAAGCGTCGTGGCAGTTGCCTGCAAGGCCGGATCGGGGGTCTGAAGCAGGACGGCGAGCGCGAGTTGCAGCGCCTCCACTTCCTCCGGCGACAGCGAGATGGGGGGCAGATGCACCGCCTCTGTCAGCCGGTAACCCTGACCCCGGGTCCCCTCCACCGCGATGCCGCTGGCCCGCAGACGGGCGATATCGCGATAGAGCGTGCGCGGTGCGATCTTGAGCCGCTGCGCCAGATCCTGCGCGCGGTGCAGCGCCCCGTCTGAAAGCGCGTCCAGCAGCTTATGTATCCGGTCGTTTCTGCGCATGGCGTTGCATAGCCCCTCGCGCATATTCCCGCAATGCTCTTGACAAAAAGCTGTCAGCAGCGGTTCGGCCCCTCGCTTGACCCTGCGAAAACCCGCGTGGTGCTGCCCGGGGAACCGCTTTGCCCCTTCATCCGACCCGCGAAGCTGCCTAGAACGGGTGCGGACATGGCGAGGGCGCTGCTCTCGCGGATATGACGGGAGATAGGACATGTTGAACAATATTGGCTTGCCGGGCCTGCTGCTCATCGCGGTCGTGGTGCTGGTGCTGTTTGGTCGCGGCAAGATTTCTTCGCTGATGGGTGAAGTCGGCAAGGGAATCACGAGCTTCAAGAAAGGCATCAGCGAAGGCGAGCGTGACATCGAGGACAACCGCAGCAAGCCCGTGGGCGAAATCCACGATGCGAACCTGCCGGAGCATACCGATGTGGGCACGCACCCCAAGAACGACCTGAAGGCCGACAAGGATCAGGTGTAAACGCACATGTTCGATCTTGGTTGGACCGAACTGCTCGTCATCGGCATTGTCGCGCTGATTGTCGTGGGCCCGAAAGACCTGCCCATGCTGTTTCGGCAGGTGGGGCAGTTCGTGGGTAAGGCAAAGGGTATGGCACGTGAATTTTCACAGGCCATGAACGACGCCGCCGATGATTCCGGGGTGCGCAGCATCTCGTCCGATCTGAACAAGACGCTGAAGACGGCGACGAATCCGCTCGGCAGTGCGATGGACGGGGTGAAATCGGCGACGAAATCGCTCACCGATCTGGACCCGGACAGTGAAACCGGAAAGCTGGCAAAGCAGCGCGCGGACGACGCCAAGAAGATACAGGCGGCCACGGCCCGCGCCGCGGCGGACCGCAAGCAGCGGGAAGCGGCGGATGCCGCCGCCAAGGCCGAGGCGATGGAAGCGCAGCTTTCAGGTGCGCCGGAACCCGCGCGCGACACGGCGCCATCGGCCCCCGCGGCGAGCCAGCAAACCGCGCCGAAGCAGGATAGCGCAGCCCCGGCCAAGGCCAAGAAGCCCGCGACCAAAGCTGCCGCGAAAGCCGCGCCTAAGGCCGCCGCGAAGCCTGCAGCAAAGGCCGCCGCCAAGCCCGCGACCAAAGCCGCCGCCAAACCGGCTGCCAAGTCTCCGTCCAAGGCGCAGAAGACCACCACCGGAAAGAGCGATACATGAGCGCCTCGGACGACATAGACGACAGCGCCGCCCCCCTGATCGAACATCTGGCGGAACTGCGGACCCGTCTGATCCATTCCGTGATTGCCTTCATCATCGGGATGATCATCTGCTTTACGGTCTGGAACCCGATCTTCAATTTCCTGACCGCGCCGCTCTGCTCGGCCATGGCCGAACGCGGCCAGCAGGATTGCGGGCTCATCCTGATCAAGCTTCAGGAAGGCTTCTTCGTCGCCATCTCCATCTCGTTGCTGGGTGGGCTGGTATTGGGCTTTCCCTATATCAGTTATCAGCTGTGGCGCTTCGTGGCGCCCGGCCTTTACAAGAACGAGAAGGGCGCCTTCCTGCCTTTCCTGATCTCCTCTCCGCTGATGTTCTTTCTCGGTGCGGCCTTTGCCTTTTACGTGGTGACGCCGCTCGCCTTCGACTTCTTCCTCGGTTTCCAGCAGTCAGGTTCGCTGACCGGAGATGGGGAGATCAATGACAGTGGCATCGCCGCCATCGCCTTTCAGGGCTCCGCACAGGAATACCTGAGCCTGACGATCAAGTTCATCGTGGCCTTCGGTCTCTGCTTCCAACTGCCCGTGTTGCTGACGCTGATGGGCAAGGCGGGGCTCGTTTCCTCCGAAGGGCTGGGGAACGTGCGCAAATATGCGGTGGTCGGCATTCTGGTACTGGCTGCATTGGTCACGCCGCCCGATGTCATCACGCAGGTGATCCTGTTCGTCGTGGTCTACGGCCTTTATGAGCTGTCGATTTTCCTTGTCCGCCGGGTCGAGGCCAAGCGCGAGGAAAAGCTGCGCGCCGAAGGCTATTACGACGATGAGGAGGACCCCCTGCTGGCGGAATTCGAAGACGACGCGGGCGATCTGCCGGAAGACGAGCGGCGATGACCTCCGAACCGCTCGACCGTATCGCGGCGGCGCTGGAACGGATGTCCCCGCCGCCGCTGAAACAGCCGGATTTCGACGTGGCGCCGGCCTTTGTCTGGCACACGGGACCGGACCGGCTGGAACCCGTCGCAGAGGTGTCCCGCGTCGATCTGGGCCTGCTTGTCGGGGTCAACCGTGCGCGTGACACGCTGGTCGCCAATACCGAGCAGTTTGCCAAGGGTCTGCCGGCGAACAACGCGCTGCTCTGGGGTGCGCGGGGCATGGGAAAATCCAGCTTGGTCAAAGCGGTACATGCCGATGTTCACGCCCGTTGCCCCGACTTGCGCATCGTGGAGCTTCAGCGGGAGGACCTGCCTTCGGTCGGTCGGCTGCTGGGCCACCTGCGCGAGGCGCGCCAGCGTTTCATCCTCTTTTGCGACGATCTGAGCTTTGGCCATGACGACGCCCATTACAAGTCGCTCAAGGCGGTGCTGGACGGCGGTATCGAAGGGCGGCCCGACAATGTCGTGCTCTATGCCACGTCGAACCGCCGCCATCTGATGCCCCGGGACATGATCGAGAATGAGCGCGGCAGCGCGATCAACCCCTCCGAAGCGGTGGAGGAAAAGGTCTCCCTTTCCGACCGGTTCGGCCTCTGGCTGGGTTTCCACCCCTGCGACCAGCATCAATACCTGCAGATGATCGAAGGCTATTGCGCGGCTTACGGCGTGGAGATCGCGCCCGAGACCCTGCGGGCCGAGGCGATCGAGTGGCAGGCCACGCGCGGTGCGCGGTCGGGCCGGGTGGCTTGGCAGTATTTCGTCGATCTGGCCGGGCGGCGCGGCGTCAGGATCTGACGCCGCGGCCCCTCGCTCAGTTCAGGTAGGACGTGGGATCGACGCTTTCGAACCCGTTGCGCACTTCGAAATGCACGTAGGATTCGTCACCGCTGCGCAGCTTTGCGATCTGCTGCCCCCGGCGGACGCTGTCCCCCTTGGAAACGGAAACCGCCGTCACGTTGGCATAGACCGTCAACAGGTTGTCCGGATGGCGGATCACCACGATGGGCACGCCTTCGGCGCTCTTGGTGATGGCCGCGACCGTACCGCTTTCGGCGGCCTTCACGGGGGCACCATCGGCGGCCTTGATGTTGATACCGTCGTTCTTGCCCTTGGAATATCCCCGGATGATGCTGCCGAGCACCGGCGTTTCCAGCCGGGATGTGCTGGCGGTCTGGGTGGGTTTGCCCACATCGGCCACCGGTTTCGCGGGGGCAGAGGCCGATGCGGCAGGCAACGGCTTTGCGGCCTCGTCCTGTGGCAGGGGTTTGGCGGCCGAAGGCGGCGTGGGCGTGGGCGATCCGGCGCCGGGGGGTGTTACCGGCTTCGGCGCGGGTTGTACTGCGGCGGCGGCGGTGGTCGTGCCGCGCGGCGGGGATTGGCGGCCCACCGGAATCAGCAGGAACTGCCCTTCGCGTACGGCGAAATCCGGGCCGAGCCCGTTCCATTCGGCAAGCGATTTGAGCGGAACGTTGTAGAGCCGCGAAATCGTATAGGCGGTCTCTCCCCGTTCGACGCGGTGGCGAACCGGCTCGGCAGAGGCGGGGCTTGCAGGTGCCGGCGCCGGGCTGGCCTGACCGGCGGGCGGCAAGGCGGCGGTACGGACAGTCGGCGCAGCCGGGGCCCGCGCGATGGCCGATCCGGCAAGCGCGGTGATATCCGTGGTGCCCCCGCCTGCGGCGGCTGTCGTCGTTGTCGTAGCCGAGACGGAGCCGGGCAGGGCGATGATCTCGTTCTGGCGCAGCGGCACGCCCTGTTCGATGCCGTTGAAGCGGGCCAGTTCGGTGGAATCGGCACCCACCCGGGCTGCCACATCCGCGATCGTGTCACCGCCGCGGGCCACCACCACCTGATAGTTGGGGTACGTAATCACGCCGCGCGCATCGGGTCGTGGGCGGGGGGCCAGTGGGCCGGTCGCGGCCTGGGCGGTGGAAAATCCGCCGCTCACGCCGCGCATGTCGTAATCCAGCGGTTCGCCCTGACAGGCCGCCAATACAAGAGCGGTGCCCGATATCAGGCCGAAACGCGTGGCACGGAATATCTGGAATGGCTGCATCCGGTCGTCCTCGTTCTGCTGTCCCCATGTGCTCCGGGGTTCGGGATTATCGTAAACTCTTTACGTCTCTTTTCCCAATCCTTCCAGCAGTGGAACAAATCGAACGGCGCGTAATTCGTCGTATTCAAGGCCGTTGGCGGTTTTCCGCACCCGGATTAGGTGCTGTACCGCGTCCGACTGGCCCACCGGCAGAACCATGATTCCCCCTTCCTTCAACTGGGCGAGCAGGGGGCCGGGCGGATCTTCGGCGGCGGCGGTGACGATAATCCGGTCGAAGGGGGCCTGTTCGGCCAGCCCGAAGGAGCCGTCCGCCGTGACGGCGGTGATGTTGGACAGGCCCTGCGCCTCGAAAATGTCGCGCGCTTCCTGAACGAGGCGGCGATGGCGGTCGATCGTATAAACCCGGCGCGCCAGCTTGGACAGGATCGCCGCCTGGTATCCGGACCCGGTGCCGATCTCCAGCACCTTGTGGCGCGACTGGACTTCCAGCGCCTGTGTCATTAGCCCCACGACCGAAGGCTGGCTGATCGTCTGTCCGCAGGCGATGGGCAGCGGCATGTCTTCGTAGGCGCGGCTGGCGAACAGCCCGCGGATGAACGGCCCGCGGTCCACGGCTTCCATGGCGGTGAGCACGCGCGCGTCCGTCACGCCCTTGGAGCGCAGGGCGTAGAGGAACTGCATCTTGCGCTCCGCCAGGCTTTGTGCCGCCTCCTCCGTCATCCGTTGATCGCCTCCAGCCCGGCGAAGGCGTCATGGGCGGTCAGATCCGCGCGCATGGGCGTGACGGAGACATATCCTTCGAGGTTCGCGGCCGCATCCGTCCCGGGGGCGGTGGGCACCTGCTGGTCGCCGCCGCGTATCCACAGAAAACGCCGACCCGAAGGCGACAGATGCGGTTCCGTCGAAAACCCGGTGCCCGGCCGTATGCCCTGCGCGGCCAGCCGGACGCCCGCAACATCCGCCGCCGGAACCGGTGGGAAGTTCACGTTGTAGAACAGCCGGTAGCTGTCGGGCTGCTGTTCGGGGGTGGCATCCAGAATGCGGCGTATGACATCGGCGCCATGCCGCAGGGCCGCTTCGAACGGATTTTCGAGGTCCCGGTTCGCGGGGCCGAAATATTGCGAAAGCGCAATGGCCGGGATGCCCTGAAGTGCGGCTTCCATGGCCCCCCCGATGGTGCCGGAATAGAGCGTGTTTTCCGCCGAGTTATTGCCCCGGTTCACGCCGGACAGGACCAGGTCCGGGGGTGCGGCGGTCATCGCGTCGTGGACAGCCGCCAGCACGCAGTCGGCGGGCGACCCTTCGGCGGCATAGACGCGTTCGTCCAGCCGGGTGATCATCATAGGGTGGGTATAGCTGATGCAATGCCCCACGCCCGACTGCTCGAACGCGGGCGCTACGGTCCAGACTTCGCCCGCGTCGCCCGCCAGTTCGGTTGCGATCTGGCGCAGGATAGCCAGACCGGGCGCATCGATGCCGTCGTCGTTGGTGATGAGAATGCGCATGAAATCCCCTTTTCGCCTTGATATGCGAGGGGACTTCGGGCGGCAAGGACACAAGGCCGGATGCCGTGCGATTGACGGCTTAGACCTCTTTCAGCAGGCGCGCGGCCTCTGCCGAGGGGGCGGTCAGCGCGCTGCGGTCCTCACCCGGAAAGAAACGGGCGCGGGTCGCCGTGGGCATGGGCGCAGGCGACAGGATATGGACCTTGGGACCGATGCGGGCCGCTTCGGCCTGCCAGGACCGCGCCAGAGCGATCTGGGCCGCCTTGGTGGCCCCATAGGCGCCGAAGAACTTTTCGCCCGCGTGCGGGTCATCGAAGAACAGCGCCCGCCCGCTGTCACCCAGCAGGGGCGCGACGTAGTTGATCAGGGTCGCCGTGGCCGTGATGTTGAGCGCCACGGATTTCGCCATGTCCTTTGCATCCACGTGATCGGCGGGGGCGAGGGGGGCTGCATGTATCGCGGTATGCGCCCAGAGATCGATACCGCCCCACCGGTCATGTATGCCCCGGCAGAGCGTGGCCATGGCCTCCGGCGTGCCCACGTCCATCGGCGCGAGCGTGGCCTGACCACCCTGCGCCGTGATCCGGTCGTCGAGCTCTTCCAGCGCACCGACGGTGCGGGCCACTGCGACGATGTGGTGGGTGGGCGCGAGCGCCTCGGCGAGGGCGGCGCCCAGCCCGCGGGAGGCGCCGGTGATCAAAGCAATCTGTGTCATGCAGGGGGCTTTGCACCCGGCGCGTCACGGGGTCAAGACTTCGCGGTGCCGGTTTCGGCCTGCACCTGCGCGCCGTTGCCGCCATTGGCGCTCGACTGACCGTTCCGCGATTGCGCGGCCCGTTCGATGGCGTCCGAAATGCGGCGCGGTTTCGGATCGTCGCCCGTGGCGGGCCAGCCTTCGCGCTGGCGCTTGCGGTCGCCGTCGGTCTCTTCCGTCTGGTCGTGAAACAGATGCACCTGCGTTGGATACGGCATGTCGATACCGGCGGAATCGAGCTTGATGTAGACGGCCTGCAGCACCTCGCCGAAGGTATGGATCTGGCTCGCCCGGTCCGACTTCGTCCACCAGCGCAAACGGATCACATTCGCGGAATCGCCCAATTCGATCGGGATCGTTTCCACCCCCGGATCGGAAAGGACGCCTTCCACACCCTCGGCGGCCTCTTTCATCAGGCGGCGCGCCTCGTTCCAGTCGTCATTGCAGCCCACGCCCACGTCATACTGGCTGCGCCGTGTGTCGAAGGCCGTGTTCACGATCACGCTGTCGGTGTAGATGTCGGCATTGGGGATCACTACACGACGGCCATCGTAGGTTTTGATCAGGGTTGCCCGGGTTTCGATGCGTTCCACGGTGCCTTCGTGGCCACCGCTGACGATCTGGTCCCCCACCGCGAAGGGCTGGCGCAGCAGGATCAGGATGCCTGCCAGCATGTTTTGCAGGATGTCCTTGAAGGCAAAGCCGATCGCCACCGAACTGACGCCCAGCCCCGCGATGAGATCACCGGGCGTGAGGCTGGGGGCGACAATGGTGATCGCCAGCATCAGGCCGACGATGCTGATCGTCCAACGCAGCAGGGAGCCGCCCACATCGCCCAGCGAGGGACGATCCCGGCGCTTCGCCGCCCGGCGGGCCACGCCCCCGAAATACCGGCCAAGAAAGTAGAAAAGAATGAGGACGACAATCGCGATTGCGATGTTCGGAAGGAGCCTGAAGAGCCCATCCAACCACGCGTCAAGTTTATCGAATATCAGACCCGGGTTGGCTTCGACTTCTTCCACGC
>NZ_LWGH01000249.1:0-6535 GCF_001635395.1 Sulfitobacter sp. HI0129
GGCCTTCGTGATGTCCTTGCCCGAACCGTTGACCCATTTGACCCGGTCCGCGAAATCCTCCCGCAGCTTGTTGGGCCGGTGGCAGGAAATCTTTTCATAGGCCCCGATGTTGCGGAACATCGTCTTGAACCCCCAGACGGTATGGGGCTTGGGGCAGAACTTCGGCGCACAGGATTCAAATTGATCGATGACGAAATCGTCGTTCAACTCGGTCACCCCGTCATGGCCGAAAAGCCGCCAAGTCATCGCGATATTCGTGGCATCCGGCACGGCGGCGAAGAGTGCTTCCAGCGTGCCATCGCCGGTGCGTACGTTCATGAATTCATCCACGTCGATGTGAATGATCCACTCCGCGTTGCGGATGACCGGCTCCTTCAGGGATTGGTTCAACGCATGCTGCTGGGGCGAATTGCCTTTCCAGTCATCGTTGTTGCGGTGCTGCAGGACGCCCATTTCCTGCAGCCTGTCCAGCAGTTCGGATGTCCCGTCTTCGCAGCCGTTGGTGTAGATCAGGAAGTTATCCACCCCGATGGCCCGGTGATAGGCCACCCATTCGACGATATAGGGTGCTTCGTTCTTCATGCAGCCCACGATCACGTTGCCCGTGCTGTCCCCGGGCAGGTTGCGCGGAGGGGCGGGCGGATAGGGGGCGGCGCTATCCTCTTCGTTCACCGCGCCCAGGTCGTTGTGGGGGCGGATCGTGCCGGCCATGACGTCATCGTATTTGCCGCGTACGACCTCCCGCAATTGCCGCGTCGCCTCCGCCTGCGCGGCGTCGAGGCCCTCGGGCGACAGCAGCCTGTCGAATGTCTCCTGCGCATCGCGTGCCTTGGCAGCGGTTTCGCGCAACTCGACAATCGGCGTGGCATGTTTGCGGATGCGGAAATGAAACGCCGTCAGGTATTGCGTGGCGCGGAAGCCAAAGAGGGGGTCCGCTTCCTGCCAGTCGGGCGCGACCGAGGGCGGGCGCAAGGCTTCGGCCAGCGCCGGACAGGCTGCGATGAGCTTTGCGTTCTCCGCCTCGAAATAGCGAGCCAGCGGTGAAAGCGCACCGGGGTCAAGCGGCGGTGCGGCGACCGCCATGTCATCCAGCATGCTGCGCCACAGGTCCTGCGGCACGATGGCGCGCGTGACCTCCATGTAGCGGGTCAGAACCCCGTTGAAGAGACGCGCGCGCGTCAATGTCGCTGCCGACGGTGGGGATTCTTCAGGGTCCTCTGCGGGGCAGAGGGTGATTGATCCCGCCCCAAAAACATCGGCCCAGAGGGAGTGCAGACGTGTGTAATCCAGCCAGAAGGGCGGGGCCTGCGTGTCGGTCATGGGTCCAGCCTTGGAACGCGCTTCATATGAAAGCGCCGCGTCCCACCACTGCGGCTGCGCCAACAACGAAAGCTCGGTCTCGAGAGACGACAGCCGCCCCGCCATCACCTGCGCGGCATAGTGCTGGGCCAGAGCGCGGGACTGGTGCTGCAGCGGCATCTGGATCGTGACATCGCGCCCGACGCGGTCCAGCAGTGCTTTCAGCCGGGCGATCTCCTCCGGCAGGCAAAGCGCGCGGGCGAGGGTGGGCACGGAAAGGGCCACGCCTTCCGCCCCGGCCTGCGCCGCCAATGCTTCCATCTGCCCTGCGATTTCATCCGCCAATGCCGCCTGCGCGGTCGGGGTCGTGATGCCCGCCTGTAGCTGTTCGGCATCCGCCCGGGCCAGATCCCGGCAGGCCCAGATCAGCCTGTCGCCCGGGAAAGGCGCCGCCGTTTCACCAGAATGACGGCCCGGCCCGATATCGAGTGTAAAGCGCATGTCAGCCGGCCTCCCGCTCGGGCGCGGGGCGGCGCGCGTTGGCACGCCCCCACCACGGCATCTCGATCCCGAGGAACCCGCCCAGCTTCACCCGAATCTCCGGGTCCGCCGGATCGTACTCCATGAAGTTGCCCTTGCCCGCGAAGACGCGCCTGCAAAAGGCATGATGCCCCTCGATCCAGCGCATGAGGTCGGAGACGGAGCCGCCAAACCCGCGCGGCAATCCGGGCACATCGTTGTCGGGCAGGCGTTTTTCGCCAAGGTTGCCCCAGTTCATCATGCTGCGGGCCGTGGCCTCGGGATCCCGGCGCGACAGCACGAACCGCACGCCCGGATGGTGCCGCTCAAGCGCGTCAATCAGGCCGAAATCCGTCTGCGGCCAGAAGTTGTTGTCGGGCCGCAGCGCGTTCATCTCTGTCACGGCGTCGAACTCCTTCAACCGGGCCAGCGGATCGCCGGTTTCGAAATAATCGCGGTAGAAGATCTGGCCTACCAGTTTGCCCTTGATATCGTCCCGCTTGGTCTGGCGGTCATGTATGCGCCAGTCGGCCACGTGCAGACCGGCCCGGCGCAGGGCGCGCGACAGCGTCGTGGTGCCGGTTTTTGGCAGGCCGAGGTTGATGACCCGTAAACGGCTCATGCCAGACCGAGTTCGGCGATCAGCGCTGCTTCCGCCGGGGGGTAGGGGCTTGCGTTTTGCAGCTGGCGGCGCATGGCACGGTAGCTTTCCTGCTCCATCAGGGCCTGAAGCCGCGCCCGATGCGCCGCTACCGCCTGCTCGTGAAGCTCTGCCACACCCTCCAGCGCCTTGAGCGCGTCGATCTCTGCCCGCAGCGCATTCATATGGCGCAGGATGGATGGATCGTGAAACGCCGCGTCGTTGCGCTCGCGCCAATAGGTGTCATCGAAGGCGCGGTGTTCGCGGTTCACATCGCCCCGGTCGTTCTTGACCAGATAGCTGTCCAACGAGCGCAGCGCATAGTGGTTGAGCGTGGCGAAGTCGCGCGCGCCCTTGGCCGGAAACGCGCGAATGCGGCGCTTGTTCACACGGCGGCGGAAGGCACGCGGGACGGTCCGGCCCGAACCGTCCGTCCAGACGGGCCGGTCCCGGCGCGGCATCCCGTCGTCGTCATGAAAGGGGCGATGCGCGCCAAAATACTTCAGCGGAAAATCCTGCCGCACGAGGGTCTTGACCTCGATCGCCGTATGCCCGCCCCAGACATCCGGATTGTGACTGTGCAGGAACTGCCCGATCACCGGGGCGTCCTCATAATGCTCGACACCGCCGTTGGCGAAGAACTGGAAGGTGACCGAAATCGCCTGCGGATCGCCGCAGGCCCTGATCAGCGCAGGGATCGTGTGATCGCCCACATGGATGTTCAGAAATTCGTCCACATCGGCAATCCAGACCCAATCGGCCCCCTTGACGAGAGGATGTCGGCGCGCGGCCTTCAGGGCCTGCATCTGCAGGCTGCGGTTCTTCGCCGGATCCGCGGGGTTGGGCAGATGCGTGACGATCCCGTGATCCTGCAGGCGGTCCAGCATCCGGTCGGTCGCATCGGTGCAGTCGTTCGAGTAGAACAGAAAGTCCGTCACGCCGATCAGCCGGTTGTAGGCGATCCATTCCAGCAGGAACGGCCCCTCGTTCTTGACGCAGGTCACAGCCGTCACGTGCATCTCAGCCGGACCCCCGCGCCGACGCGCTGCCTGATGTCTTACTCATGTCCGCCTCCGGGGGGTGTGGGTCCCATGGCCCGCACCTTGTTCTTTTGCTGCCGGAATATGCCAGCGGGGGCGAATCGCGTCAATCGACACCCGCCTTTGGTCGAGGTTGCGTGACATATCCGCATGTGGCCGCTTGACCTGAGGGGGCAGGGATGCACCCTTGCCCGGAACCAAAGGAGCGCCCATGAAAGACATCTCCTCCATCGATGCCGTGCAGGACATGCTGGCGGGGCAGGGCTACGTCTGCGACCGCGCGCTGGGCACCGTCGTTTTCCTGTCTCTCAGACTGGGGCGGCCGCTCTTCCTCGAAGGGGAGGCCGGCGTCGGCAAGACCGAGATCGCCAAGGCGCTCGCCGCGGGGCTGGGCCGCAGGCTGATCCGGCTGCAATGCTACGAAGGCCTCGATGCCGGGTCTGCCGTCTACGAATGGAATTTCCCCGCCCAGATGGTGGCCATCCGCACGGCGGAAGCCACGGGCGCTGCCGACCGCGCGGCGCTCAACGCCGAGCTTTTTTCCGAAGATTTTCTCATCGAACGCCCCCTTTTGCAGGCCCTGCGCCCCGATGCTTCGGGCCCGCCCGTGCTGCTCATCGATGAGCTGGACCGCACCGATGCCCCGTTCGAGGCGTTCCTGCTGGAGGCGCTGGGCGATTTTCAGGTCACGATCCCGGAACTCGGCACCATCGCCGCGCCCGAACCGCCCATCGTTGTGCTCACCTCCAACCGCACCCGCGAAGTTCACGACGCGCTCAAGCGCCGGTGCCTCTACCACTGGGTGGACTACCCCGGTTTCGACCGGGAGATGGAGATCCTCTCGGCCCGTGCGCCCGAAGCGGCGGAGGCACTCAGCCGCGAGGTCGTGGCCTTCGTCCAGCGGTTGCGGACGGAGGATCTGTTCAAGAAACCCGGCGTTGCCGAAACCATCGACTGGGCGAAATGCCTGCTAGCGCTGGATGTTGTGAGCCTCAGCCCCGAGGTCATCGCCGATACCCTTGGCGCGATCCTCAAATATCAGGATGACATCGCGAAGCTGCATGGCTCCGAAGCCAAGCGGATCCTCGATCAGGCCCGTGCCAGCCTGGAACCGGCCTGATGCTTCCAAATGGCATGAAATCCTCGGGGGTCCGGGGGCAGACGGCCCCCGGGCGCTGACCGCGCATGGAAGGCAAGCAACTCGAGCTGCCCGATGACCCCAAGCTTGCGGGCAATATCACCCATTTCGCGCGCGCGTTGCGCCGGGCGGGGCTGCCTATCGGGCCGGGCCGGGTGATCGACGCGATCCGCGCGGTGGAGGCGGCGGGCTTCACCGAACGGCGGGATTTCTACTGGACCTTGCATGCCTGTTTCGTGAACCGCCCCGAACATGCCCGCGTCTTCGCCCAGTTGTTCCGTCTCTACTGGCGCGATCCGCGCTACCTTGAACATATGATGGCCGCCATGCTCCCCGCCATTCGCGGCGTGCAGGAGGACCGCCCGGCGCAGGCCGCGGAAAAACGCGCCGCCGAGGCCCTGCTGGACGGGGCCGAGGCCCCGCGCCCCGAAGATGAGCAAACCCCCGAAGAGGATGCGCTGATCGAGGTGGATGCAAGCCTCACGGCGTCGACCTCCGAACGTCTGCGCAGTCTCGACTTCGAACAGATGACCATCGCCGAAATGGCCGAGGCCCGGCGCATGCTTTCGCGCCTGACCCTGCCCATACGCCCGCTGCCTTCACGCCGCAGCCAGATCGCGCCGCAGGGGCGCATCGATGCCGCGCGCAGCCTGCGCGCCGCGCTGAAACGCGGGGGCGAGATGCAGAGCCTTGCGCGCAAGAAACCGCGGGAGCGCTATCCCAACCTCGTGGTGCTGTGCGATATTTCTGGGTCGATGAGCCAGTACAGCCGGACGGTCCTGCATTTCCTGCACGCGGTGGCCAATGCCCGGGGCGCGGGTTGGGCGCAGGTCCATGCCTTTACCTTCGGCACGCGCCTGACCAACATCACCCGCCACCTCGCGACGCGGGATGTCGACGCGGCGCTGGCGGCCGCCGGGGCGCAGGCACAGGACTGGGAAGGCGGCACCCGCATCGGCGCCTCCATCGAGGCCTTCAACCGCGATTGGTCCCGCCGCGTCATGGGGCAGGGCGCCGTCGTGCTTTTGATCACCGATGGCCTCGACCGCGATGCGCCCGATGATCTGGCCCGTCAGATGCAACGGCTGCAACTGACGGCCCGGCGGCTCATCTGGATCAATCCCTTGCTGCGATGGGACGGGTTCGCCCCCAAGGCGGCCGGCATCCGCGCCATGCTGCCGCATGTGGACAGTTTCCGCGCGGGTCATTCCATCGCCTCGCTGGAGGAACTGGCCGAAGCCATCTCCCGGCCCGACGACCGTGGCGAAAAGGAAAGACTGATGGCGGCGTTGGGTCCCTGAGCGCCGGTGCCTCAGTCGAAAGTCTCGGCAAAGACGGAGCGATAGGTTTCCGACAGTTCGGCCAAGGGCGCCGCCTGGTCGCCAAAGCGGACCTGATCGCCGGTGAAACGGCCCACGCTGGTCAGCGGCACCCCGGCCTCGGCAGCCGCGGACATCAGCGCCTCCGCCTCGTCGAAGGTGCAGGCAATAAGATACCGGCCCTGATCCTCGCCGAAAAGCGCAGGCGTATCGCCGTCGTCGATCTGGATGCCCACGCCCGAACGTTCCGCCAGCTCGAAAGCGGCCAGCGCCAGCCCGCCGTCGGACAGGTCGGTGCAGGCCCGGATCAACGCCCGGTTGGCGCGGATGAATTCACCCCGTTTGCGCTCCGCCTCAAGGTCGACATGGGGGGCGTCGCCCTCGATCCGGCCAAAGACACGGCAGAGCAGGGCGGATTGGCCCAGATGCGTGCCGACCTCTCCCAAAAGCAGGGCGACATGCCCCTCGCGAACATCGCAGCCGATGATCTCGTCCACGTGATCGATCAACCCCACGGCCCCGATGGTGGGCGTGGGCAGGATCGCCTGACCGTCCGTTTCGTTGTAAAGCGATACGTTGC
>NZ_LWGH01000250.1:0-14408 GCF_001635395.1 Sulfitobacter sp. HI0129
TCCGACGATGGCCGAGCCCACGACGACGCCATCGGCAACTTCGGCGATGGCGCGGCTCTTGTCGGGGGTGTTCACGCCGAACCCCACGATCACGGGCAGGCCGCTCGCATCGCGAATGCGCGTGACCTCCGGTGCGACATCGGCGGCGTCCGCTTCGGCCGACCCGGTGATGCCGGTGATCGAGACATAGTAGACGAAGCCGGAGGTGTTCTGGAGAACGCGGGGTAGGCGCTTGTCATCGGTCGTGGGGGTGGCAAGGCGGATGAAGTTCAGGCCCGCCGCCTGCGCGGGCAGACAAAGCTCGCTGTCCTCCTCCGGCGGCAGGTCCACCACGATCAACCCGTCGATCCCCGCTTCGCGTGCGGCCTTCAAAAAAGCGTCCACGCCCATGGAATAGATGGGATTGTAATAGCCCATCATCACGATGGGTGTGGTGTCGTCATCTTCGCGAAAGCGCCGCGCCAGTTCGAGCGTCTTCTTCAGAGTCATACCCCCTTCGAGCGCGCGTTGTCCGGCCAACTGGATGGTCGGACCGTCCGCCATGGGGTCGGTGAACGGCAGGCCAAGCTCGATAATGTCGACCCCGGCCCCCGGCAGGCCGCGCACCACTTCGAGCGAGGTGTCGAAATCCGGATCGCCCGCCATGACGTAGGAGACGAAGGCCTTGCGACCTTCGGTCTTCAGTTTCGCGAATGTGGCGTCGATACGGGTCATGGGGCTGCCTTTCAAATCTCCGCCCCGCAATGCCGAATGCGGGCGGGAAAATCAATGCACCTTGGCATGATGGGTCGGCTCAGGCCCTTTTCTTTCCCCGCGCCGCACCTATCTTGGCTCGCATGAACTATGTACTCGCGCTTTTCCTGCCTCCGCTGTCGATCCTGCTTACGGGCCGGGTCTTTACCAGCATCATCGTGTTCCTGATCTGGGTGCCTGCCATCATCTTTTCCGGCGGGCTGACCCATCCGATGTTCATCCTGCTGGCGTGGATCCTGATCTACCAGTCGCGCGAAGAGCGCCGGTCGCGCTAAGCCTTGCGCTTGGCCCGCTGAAACCATAGGACGGCGCGAACTTTCCGGAGGACGTGGGTCATGGGTTTCAAGATGGGTATCGTGGGGCTGCCGAACGTCGGCAAATCCACCCTTTTCAACGCGCTGACGCGGACGGCCGCGGCCCAGGCGGCGAACTTCCCCTTTTGCACGATCGAACCCAACGTCGGCGAAGTGGCGGTGCCCGATTCTCGGTTGGACAGGCTCGCCGGGATCGCCAAGTCCAAACAGGTCATTCCCGCCCGCATGACCTTCGTGGATATTGCCGGTCTCGTGAAAGGTGCGAGCAAGGGCGAGGGCTTGGGCAACCAGTTCCTTGCCAATATTCGCGAAGTGGATGCCATCGCCCACGTGCTGCGCTGCTTCGAGGATGACGATGTCACCCATGTCGAGGGGCGCGTCGATCCCGTGGCCGATGCCGAGACGATCGAAACCGAACTGATGCTTGCCGACATTGAAAGCATCGAGAAGCGTTTGCAGAACATCACCCGCAAAGTGCGCGGCGGCGACAAGGAGGCCGTCCAGCAGGAACGCCTGATGCGCGCGGCGCTGGAAGCTCTCGAAGCGGGCCGCCCCGCGCGCACGGTCGAGGTGGACGCCGAGGACGCGAAAGCCTGGCGGATGCTCCAGCTTCTGACGACGAAGCCGGTTCTATACGTCTGCAACGTGGGCGAGGCGGAGGCCGCGGAAGGCAACGCCCTTTCGCAAAAGGTGGCCGAAATGGCCGCGGCGCAGGGCAACTCGCACGTGGTGATCTCCGCACAGATCGAGGAGGAGATCAGTCAGCTCGAACCCGAAGAGGCCGCCATGTTCCTCGAAGAGATGGGCCTGAAGGAAGCCGGGCTCGACCGGCTCATTCGCGCGGGCTACGATCTTTTGCGTCTTGAAACCTATTTCACGGTCGGCCCGAAAGAGGCCCGCGCCTGGACGATCCCCACCGGCACCACCGCGCCCAAGGCCGCGGGCGTCATCCACGGCGATTTCGAAAAGGGCTTCATCCGGGCAGAGACTATCGCCTACGACGATTTCGTCACCCTAGGCGGGGAAGGCCCTGCCAAGGAAGCCGGAAAGATGCGCGCCGAAGGCAAGAGCTATACCGTCAAGGATGGCGACGTGTTGCATTTCCTGTTCAATACCTGAGGTTAGGGCGAATTCGGCGGGACGGATCCGCGATTGGCGGTAGGCCTCCGGGCGTGCCGCCTAGTAGCCAATGGCCCCCCCCGACCCTCACACATCCCCATGGTCCGTCAACGGCCCGATGAGGCTTTCCAGTAACGGGTGCGGGAATGTCCGGGGCGCTGTTACGGCATAGAAGCTCTCGATGATGTCGAGCGGGAAGGGTGCGCTCGCAAGCAGGCCCTGTGCCAATTCGTCCGCCAGAACGACGGCGGGGGTGATGGCGAGGCCGAGGTCGCTGCGGGCGAGCAATCGCACCATCGCCATGTCGTCCACGGTGGCGGCGATCCGGGGCGTGATGCCGAGGCGGGCAACAAGGCTGTCGAACCCCGTTCGGATCGAGCTTTCAGTTGGCAGGATCACGGGCTGGGCACTCAGCAGGTCCGCAAGTGAGCCGTAGGCGAGGCGATGCGCCGTACCATGGATGCCGACCGACTGTTCTGCGATGCGGTGCGCGACAAGCGTGGGGAAGGTGTCCCGGGGCGGCGGATCGGTCAACAGCACCACGTCGAGAGCGAGATCCTCCAACCCGCGCAGCAATGACAGGCTGCTGCCAGAGGATAGAACCAGCTCGGCCTTGGCCGCCAGCGCGGGGCGCAGGAAACGCAGCTGAAAGTTGCGCGAGAGCGTAGAGAGGGCGCCGACCCGAAGCGGCGCATGCGCAGCACCCCCTTCGGTGAGCGTAGCCACGAGGTCATCACCGACAGCAAAGATGCGTTCCGCATGATCGAGCGCGATCCGCCCCGCTTCGGTCAGTACCATCGCTCTGCCGGTACGCTCGAAAAGCAGATGACCCAGACGTTCCTCCAACTGGCGAATCTGGGTGGACAGCGCGGATTGGGACAGGTTCAGCAGGGCGGCGGCACGGGTCAGGTTGCCCTCTCGGGCAACCTCCTGAAAGTAGCGCAGGTGGTGATAGTTGAGCCGCATATCGTTCTATTAATCAGAACGTTTCCATCCATACAATGTATTTTTATTTAAGCGAAGCGGGCTTTACCTCGGCGGAAANATTCATCCCCCCGGAGGTTTTCGATGGGTTATCTGCTTCTGCTTCCCCCGCTTCTGCTCGCCCTCGCGGCGCTCGCGATGCGGCTTTCGCCGCCCCCCCGCGGGAGCTGGCGCTTGCGTCTGCCCGAGATCGCGGCGCTTGGCGCATTGGCGGTGGCGGCGCTCGCCACCGTTCAACTTACTATTGCGGGCCCCTCGACGAGCCCGCTGATCGGCTTCGCTTCGATCGGTTTTTCGGCGCGCACTGATATCGTCAGCATTGCAATGACGTTGACGGTTGCTTTCGTCGGCTGGGTGGTACTGCGGTTTTCGCGCGTGGCGCTTGACGGGGAGGCGCGGCAACCGGCTTTCATGGGCTGGATGGCGGCCACCATCGCCTGTGTCCTGCTGCTGGTAGGCGCGGGCAACATCGGGCAACTGGTTCTCGGCTGGGTCGCAACCGGCTTTACCCTGCACCAGTTGCTGCTGTTCTATCCCGAACGTCCCAGAGCGCAGCGCGCCGCGCGGAAAAAGGCGCTGAGCGGCATCGTGGCCAGCACCGCGCTGTTGATCGCGGGCGGTATCCTCGTCTTCGGCTTCGGCACATCCGACATCGCGGCCATCAACGCCGCCGCGCAGGCGGGGGAGGGGCCGTCGCTGTTGTGGCTGGCGGCGCTGCTGATGGCTGTCGCGGCGATCTTCAAATCCGCGCTGGTGCCGACCCACGGCTGGTTGACCGAAGTGATGGAGGCGCCCACACCTGTTTCGGCCCTCTTGCATGCGGGCGTGGTGAACGCCGGTGGCTTTTTGCTGATCCGTTTCGCCGATGTGTTGGTCGCTGCCCCCGGTGTGCTGGCGGTGCTGGCGCTGGTCGGCGGGTTTAGCGCCCTGATGGGGGCGGCGGTGGCGCTGACACAGCCCGCGGTCAAGACTTCGCTTGCCTGGTCCACCTGCGCGCAGATGGGGTTCATGGTGCTGCAATGCGGCCTCGCGCTGTTCCCGCTGGCCCTTCTGCATATCGTGGCGCATTCGCTCTACAAGGCGCATGCCTTCCTCTCCTCCGGCGGGACGGTGGCCGAGGTGATGGCGACACGCCGCCCCGGGCCGGTCGCGGTGCCGAACCTCGGCGCCGTGGCGCGGGCCTTCGGGCTGGCGATTGTGCTCTACCTTGTGGTGGGGCTCGGCTTTGACATCACCGGCAAACCGCCGCAGACCGTGGCGCTGGGGGCGATCCTGATCTTCGGCGTGGTCTACCTGATCGCCCAAGGGCTCGCCGATCAGGCACCCCGGGCCCTGACCTGGCGGACGGTCGGGCTGTCGGTGCTGGCGACGGTTGCATATTTCGCCCTGCAACAGGGCGCCAGCTGGGTCGCGGCGGGCACGCTGCCACCCCCGCCGCCGCCCGACGGGCTGATCTGGGCGACGATTACCCTTGCACTGGCAAGCTTTGCGGTGGCCGCCGTGGCGCAGACGACCTTTCCCCTCTGGGCGGGGCATCCTGCTGCCGCGGGCCTGCGGGTGCACCTGATGAACGGCCTTTACCTCAACGCAGTTTTTGAGCGGCTGTCCGGCCGCTGGACCCCAAATACCGGAGCGACACAATGAACGCGCATATCACCTGGCCCGGCCACACGCTGGAGCTTTTCGCCTGTGCCGAAACGGCGATGCGGCAAATCCCTCCCGCCTTTCCGCTCGATGCGACCGTGGCGGTCAACCCGTGGCTCGGACAAGTCAAAGAAGATCGCCGTCTGGCTGCGGCCCGGCTGGCCCGCTTGGGCGGGGGGCGCATGTTCCTGCCGCGCGGGGCTGTCGCTGCAATGATCTCGGCGGGGGGCATTTCGGCGGAGGATCTTTCCGCCGCGGCTTCTGCACATGGCTTCGCGGTGGATGATCTTCAGGGCGCAGCGGGGCGGGAGGAGCCCGCGGTGCCGGTTCTGGCGACGGTCGCGGACCTTGCACAGAAAGCCGACGGTATCGACTGGCCGGCACTTCTGGAGGAACGGATCGGCCTATGGGCCGGCGGGCATTTCGACCGCGGGCAGGCCTTTTGGCCCGCGCCCGATATCGGGGCCTGGGCGGGTTGGCGTGCCTTTGCCAGTTGCGATCTGACACCGGAGATCGCGGGCCTGACGGGATTCTCGGCCCGGGTGGCGGCCATGTCGCTGCATCCGCGCGCAGCCTTCGGAGAAGCCTGTACCGCGCTGGGGCTGACGGCAGAGAACGCCCCCCTCTACTTTCACCGCCTGCTCGTCACCCTTTCAGGCTGGGCGCAATACGCCCGCCACCTCGGCTGGGTGGCTGAACGGGACGGGGGCCGGGACAGCACCCTGTTCGAGCTGCTGACCATCCGGCTGGCCTGGGATGCCGCCTTGCTGGAAACCGGCAAAGCCCCGGCAGAGGCATGGCAGCAAGCGCAGGCCGAATACGCCCAGCCGATAAAGGCCGATCGTGAGACGCTTCTTGATGCAGCGCTGCAGGAAGCCCATGACCGCAGTGCGGAGCGTCGGCTCGCCGATCAGTTGTGGCAGCGCGGGGCGGATACGTCTGACGAGCCGCCCGCCATTCAGGCAGCCTTTTGCATCGATGTGCGGTCCGAGCGCCTGCGCCGCGCGCTGGAGGTGTCCGATCCGCAAATTCACACCATCGGTTTTGCGGGTTTCTTTGGTCTGCCGGTGGGCCACCGGAGCCATGCCTCCGATATCGTCGAGGCGCGCGCCCCGGTCCTGCTGCGCCCCGGGATCAGGACGCAGGCAGCGGACAAGAACCAGGACGATGCGGGCGAACGTGTCCACCTGCGGACGATCCGGGCATGGGGCCGTTTCAAGCGCGCTGCCGTCTCGGCCTTTGCCTTCGTGGAGGCGGCGGGGCCGCTCTACATCGGCAAGCTGCTGCGCGATGGCCTTGGCCTCCCCAAACTCAAGGGCCCCGATGCGCCGCCAGAGCTGAACCTGCCACTGGCGGAGCGGGTCGCCGCTGCCGAAGGCGTGCTGCGGGCGATGTCGCTGACCGAAGGCTTCGCCCGCCTCGTGCTGATCTGCGGACATGGTGCCACGGTGACCAACGCGCCCCATGCCAGCGCCCTGCAATGCGGCGCCTGCGGTGGCTATGCGGGTGACGTCAACGCGCGGCTTCTGGCGGGGCTGCTGAACGAAGATGCGGTGCGCAGCGGCCTGCGGGAGAAGGGGATCTACATCCCCGCAAACACGCATTTCGTGGCTGGCCTGCACGACACCACCTCCGACGCGGTCCGGCTGTTCGACGAAACGCTGCCGAGAAGCCATATGGCCGAAACCGATCGCCTGCGCGGCGCCCTGGCCCGCGCCGGTGTCCTGACCCGGATTGAACGCGCGCAATCGCTGCCCCATGGTGCGGAGGAAACGATGGCACGCCGCGGCAGGGACTGGTCGGAAGTACGGCCCGAATGGGGCCTTGCCGGATGCCGCGGCTTCGTCGCCGCCCCCCGGGCGCGCACGGCCGGGCAGGACCTCGGGGGTACGGTGTTCCTGCACGATTACGATTGGCAACAGGACCAAGGCGCCGCCACGCTGGAACTTATCCTGAGCGCACCTGTGGTCGTGGCCAGCTGGATCGCCCTGCAATACCACGGCTCCGCCGTCGCGCCCGAAACCTTTGGCGCGGGCAACAAGCTGCTGCACAACGTCGTGGGGGGCATCGGCGTGCTGGAAGGCAACGGTGGCCCCCTGCGCGCGGGCCTGCCGTGGCAATCGGTGCATGACGGCGAGACACCGCGCCACGTGCCGAGCCGACTGGTGGTGGCAGTGGAGGCAACGGAGGAGATGATTTCCCGCGTGCTTGGCCGCAGGCCTGAAGTCCGTGCGCTGTTCGACAACGGCTGGCTGACGCTGTTGGCCCTCAAGAGCGACGGTGCCGCTGCCCGCCGCTACGAGGACGGTGGCTGGGTGGCCAGGGCGGCAGGCGACGCGGCCATAGATGTGGCGGCATGAGAGGGGCGATTGGGGCGAGCGGCGGATCGCACCGGTGATCACGCTTGGCGAGGAGCGGGCCTTCGGCCCGGTCCCTGCCGAGCGGATGCCGCATAGCCACGGTTTCCTCCGCGATGATCGCTTCGGAAGTGCCTCCTAAAGGATGAGGCGACCTTGGCATTCGCAGTGCGCATACTTTGAAGATCGCAGAATTCTATGCGCCCAGCGATCTTGTAAAAGGTTGAACCCCCCTCGAGCCAGCACTCGGATAGTTGCTAATTCCTGCTCCCTCCGCTAGCAAATCCCGATCTTCGCGGGCCATTTCAATGGTTTGTCACGCTCCAAGGAAGCAAACCAGAAAAGCCCAATTTCGCCTTGTATCACCTAAGCTTGCGCGGCTATACCCGTCGGCGGAGACGTGGCCGAGTGGTCGAAGGCGCTCCCCTGCTAAGGGAGTAGGCGGGAAACCGTCTCGAGGGTTCGAATCCCTTCGTCTCCGCCATTACCAATTGATTTTATTGGATAAATTTGCGCTCAGCCAATCCTACCCATGCGATTTTCAGGGCTTTGAATGGCATTTTCTCCGCATCCTCCACCGCGTAAGATACGAACATGAGCATAGATCGGAAAACACTTGATGCGTTGGCAAGCGCGGGCGTTAGCCTAGTTGCTACCGTTGAAGCACCATGGGGCGGCATTACCGTAAACCTTCAACCAAGCGACGTTGAAGACTTCCTTCGTGATCGGGCTGAGTGGTTCGCTAGGAAAAATGGTGCCTTCAAATCGCAATATCTTGATTGGCTAGCCACCTACGGCGAACCGCGCTGCGGCGCAAAGACCGCGAAGGGCGCACGCTGCAAGAATTCCGTCAGCGGCGGCATACAGCGCCCCTTTGACGTTTGGTTGCAAGAAGACGGCGGCTTCTGCCATGCGCACGGCGGGGCGACAAGCAAAGAAGCGCGTGGAAAATAGCCAGTCTTTTGGTGCCCAATCGTCGTAGTCAGGCACCACGCTAGTTCCATATGGGTTGAGCGCAAGGGTGTCGCCCTCACGGCGGATAACTGCCTTCTTTGTAAGGGCGTTAATCGCAGCCTTGGCTTTCGTGGCGTCCAAACAGCACATGCTTGGCCCGCCCGGCGCGGCCCACATTAGATGGGCGCCAACGGACCCCCTTCTCCCCCGTCATGTATTCGACGTCCAGAAACAGCGGTCGAAATCGACATAGCGCAGCATCTCCTCGCGCTGACCGACGGGTATACGGCGGGAGCATCCTTCCAGAACCTCCGGACTTTCAAATACCGAAACCGTGCCGGTGGCGCCGGGATTGCCGGAGGTGCAGAGTTCTTCCCCGGGGGAGAGATATTCGGTGTACCGTCCGCCCTCTATCGTTTCCACCGCGAAATAATATCGGGTGCTGTCGCTGTTGCGCACGCAAAGGCGGTCGCGCGGCATCTCGCTGGCGGGGAGCGGGGTCGTGGGCTGATCCGGGCCTTCATCGCTGATGCGGTGGTAAATGCCGCAGCAGCGGGAGTGCTCGGGGTTAAGGAGCAGCTGCGCAGCGCTCCTGTCTTCGCTCTCCCCGATCGAATAGGGCAGGGTGAGACCCAGCCCGAGCAGCATGATCTTCATGTTGACCCTCCTGAAAGGCCCCAAGTCTGGGGCGAACGGGGGCGGGTGGTCAAATGTCGAAACATTCCGACACGCAATGGTGATGGAGTTGTGACCCTGACCGCAGGGAATATCCGCTAGGCTTGAAGGTAATTGAAATTTTAGGACAAAGATCCGGAAAGGGGCAAATGATGATTAAGAAGATGACAGCGGGAGCCCTCGCACTGACGATCGCAGGCGGAATGGCCGTGGCCCAGGACGCACCTTTCGGAACCGACGCGGATGCTGAATATGCGGCCAAGCTCTGGTCCGTGATGGAGGAGATGAACCTCGCGGGTGAAGGCATGGTGCGCAGCTTCCCCTATGAAGGTGTCGCCCCCCACGGCATGATGCTGGAAACCTTCTATACCACCGCCACGCTCGACGGGCATACCGGTGATCTCGTGGTCAAGCGCAACTACGGGCCCGAAGGTGTCAGCGTCAACGAAGTCATGGCCGACCCGGACAAGCATCTGGGCGCCCTGACTGTGATGTTCCGCCGCGAAGCGGGGTTTGACGCGGACAATGCGGATTGGTTCTGGGTGAAATATCTGCCCGATGGGTCGCTGGACAAGAACCCCAAGGGTATGCGCCTTGCGGGTAAGGTCGCCAAGGGCGCGGATCAGGGCTGCATCGCCTGCCACTCCGGTGCCGGTGATGACATGCTGTTCACCACCGATCATCTCGCCTCGAACTAATATTATCGCCTGAGATTTCAGGCTTTGGCAAAGGCCCCGTGTGCAACAGCACGGGGCCTTCTGCGTTTCATGGGTAGGGCGTCATCTTTCGGGCGGGTCTTCGGCGGCCATTTCCTCGAACGTCTGCCGGGCCAGCTTCAGCGCGTGGTTGGCGCGCGGTACCCCGGCGTAGATGGCCACGTGCTGGAACGTTTCGATGATATCCTGCTGGCTGGCGCCGGTGCGCCGGGTGGCGCGGATATGCATCGGGATCTCGTCGAAATTCCCCAGGGCCGCCAGAAGCGCCAGCGTCAGCATGGAACGTTCGCGCAGGTCGATGCCGTCGCTCGCCCAGACCGTGCCCCAGGCCGCTTCGGTGATCAGCGACTGGAACGCGGAATCGAGCGGCGTCCGCGCGGCTTCGGCCCGGTCCACATGGGCGTCACCCAGCACCTTGCGGCGCATCTGCGCGCCCTTTTCGTAGCGTTCGGTCATTCGGGTATCCTTTCCCGGGTCAATAGGGCAGGCCCACGTAATTCTGCGCCAGCACCGCCTGAGCATGTTCGTTTTCCTGCAGAAAGGCGACCTCTGCCTGCTGCATGCGCCGGTCAAAGCCGGACTGACCGGGGAAGCGGTGCATCAGGTTGGTCATCCACCAACTGAAACGCTCCGCCTTCCACACTCGGGCGAGCGCTTTGGGGGCATAGATATCGAGCGCGTCGTGATCGCCTGCGTAATGGCTGATGAGCGCCTCTGAAAGGTAGTGCACGTCCGATGCCGCGGTGTTGAGACCCTTGGCACCCGTGGGGGGTACGATATGGGCGGCGTCCCCACAGAGGAAGAGCCGCCCCCAGCGCATCGGCTCGCAGACGAAGGACCGCAGGGGCGCGATGGATTTCTCGATCGAAGGGCCGGTCTGCAGCGTTTCGCCATAGGCTGCCGGTATCCGGCGGCGCAGGGCATCCCAGAAGGCATCGTCTGACCAGTTGGCCGGGTCGTCCGCGATGTCGCACTGGATGTAATAGCGGCTGCGGCTTTTGCTGCGCATGGAACAGAGCGCGAAACCATTGTCCGAACTGGCGTAGATCAGCTCATCATGGACGGGCGGTGTATCGGCGAGGATGCCGAGCCAACCGAAGGGGTAGATCCGTTCGAATTCCTGCCGGACGGCGCCCGGAATCGTCTTTCGGCTGACGCCATGATAGCCGTCGCAGCCCGCAACATAGTCGCAGCGGATGCTGTGCCTATTGCCCCCTTGGGTATAGGACACGGTCGCGCCGTCCCCTTCGATCCCTTCGATGACGACATCCTCAACCTCGAATTCCAGCCGTGCGCCCATGGCCTCGCGCGCGGCGTAGAGGTCGCGGGTGACTTCGGTCTGCCCGTAGACGAGCACCGTCTCCCCGGTGTGTTGTTCGAAGTCGATGCGGATCTCATCGTCCCCGTAGGAAAGTACCGTTCCGGAATGCACCAGACCTTCGCGGTCCATGCGCGCCCCGGCGCCCGCGGCCCGCAACTGGGCCACCATGCCGCGTTCCAGCACCCCGGCCCGGATGCGACCCAGCACATATTCCTTTGTCTTGCGTTCGAGCACGACGGTGTCGATGCCCGCGCGGTGCAGTAACTGGCTGAGCAACAGACCCGATGGACCGCCGCCGACAATGACGACCTGTGCGCGCATGATATTCCTCCCGCGGCGCACTCTGCGCAGCGCGGCGAATAAAGTAAATGAGTTAGCGATTATCGGGAAGAATTGTTCCGTTCCGCGTTTGTGCGCCGCCTTACAGCGCAGCGGGATCAACTGGCGCGGCTTGCGCGTTTCAACCGCTCATTGTCGAGGATGTGGATGTAGCCGTCCACCACGCTCACGATCCCTGCGGCGGTGAGCTTTGACATGTTCCGGTTCACCGCTTCGCGCGTCGCCCCCAGCATGAGCGCCAGTTCGGTCTGCGAGAACTTGCGCGTAAAGACGAACCCGCCGTTCCGCTGGTCGGAATGCGCCATGGCAAGGTCCGAAAGCTTCATCGCGAGCCGTGCGCCGAGGTCGTAGAAGGCGGCCCTGTGAAGGTCTTCGGTATTGCGACGCAGTCTTTCGCACAGCAGTATGATGACATGTTCGGCCAGGTCCGGATCTTGCCGCAGGATCCCGCGGAAGCGGTCGCGCGGGAAATGCAAAAGGCGGGTCGCGCCCATCGTATCGGCGCTGGCGGAACGCTCGCCCCCGTCAAGCAGCGCAATCTCACCCACTACCTCGCCCGGCTCCAGCAGCCACATGGTCAGCTCCCGACCCTGCGGATCGGTGCGCCAGATGCGCACCAGCCCCGACACGATGATCCAGAGACCGCCCGAGGGGTCCCCCTCACGGAAAAGGGGGCCGTCCGCCGGGGGGCTCTGCACCGAACTGCAGGCAGCAAGCATTTCCAGCGAGATATCCGCAGCGGAGGAAAACAGGTAACAGCTTTCGATGATGGCCCGCCGGTCACCCATGATGAGCTTTGTTTCCCTTGTCGGTGTGGGGTTCCGGCGCCCGAAGCCTGTCCCGCAGGCGCGCCCGATCCGCAGCGGCCAACCCGATGTGGTCGAGGTATCCTTCCACCCCGCCATGGCAGTGGGCCAACTGGTCAAGCGTCGCCTCCATTGTCGGGGCCGGGCTTTCCAGAAGCCGGGCATAGCGGTCCACGTCCGCCCCGTTGTGGCGCGCCAGATCCAGCAGTTCGCGTTTCAGATCTGGGATGAACCCTTCCGTCGCGGTATAATCGGCCACGATCTCCGCCCTAGGCACCCCGGCGAGCCACAAGAGCAGGGCGGCGATGATGCCTGTGCGGTCCTTGCCCGCGGTGCAGTTGAACAGAACCGCGCCGTCGGCGGCGGCCGCCATCTCTGCGAGGATCTGGCACAGGGCCGCCCCGCGGGTTTCGATCGCATCGAGGTAGAAATGAAAAAGCGGATGATCGGCCCCGTCCCGCGGGCGGGAAAGGGCAGCAGGGGACAGGTCGTCGAACAGGGGCAGGTTCAGGTAATGCACATCGGCAAAGGCGGCGAAGGGGTTGGGCGCGCGCTGTACCTCCTGCCGGGTGCGCAGGTCGATGACGGTGCGCAGCCCGGCGTCGTGCAGGCGGGCGACTTCGCTCTCCGACAGGCGGTGCAGGCTGTCGGCGCGCAGAAACTGCCGCCACGCGGTGCGCCCGCCGTCCTGCGTGGGAAAGCCGCCAAGGTCGCGGACGTTATGGGCCCCCTCCAAGGGCAGATGGCGGCGGGACGGGCTCATCGGAATGCCCTGACGCGGTCGCCGTCCACCACGGCGATTTCCTTCTGATCGGGGCTGAGGGGCACGAAGGACACCGTCAGCCCGGTAGGCCGCCAGTCGCAGATGGCGAAACCGGTGCCTTCCACCACCCGCATAACGTCCGGTCGGAGCTGATCCACGGTTGAATGCTGCCCGTTGGCGACAATGACCGGAATCCCATGCCAAAGCGACACGCGGTTCACGTGGATATGCCCTGTCAGGATCGCGACGACGTCATGGCCCTGCAGCGCCTTTGCCAGCCGGTCGGTGCTTTGCGCATCGAGGCTGGCCCATGTCAGCTCGTTCGGGTCCACCCGGGGGGGGTGGTGCACCATGACCAGTTTGGGTACATCGCCATGCCGCGTCAGCGCCTGTTCCAGATAGTCGAATTGCGCGTCGTCGATGGCCCCCGCGATGCGCCCCGGGACAGCGCTGTCCAGCGTGATGACATGCAGGTCGGAATGGACGGCATCGTGGAAATAGGGCGTATCGCCCATGCCTTCGGAAAAGATCGCGTTGAAACCTTCGCGCTTGTCATGGTTGCCGAGGGCCAGCACCACGGGCGCCTTCAGGGGACTGAGCAACTCATTGACCAGCCGGTAGCTCTCGACGTCGCCATGGTTCGTCAGATCACCGCTGATCGCCACGAAATCCGGCTGCGGGTCCATCCCGTTGATGGCTTTGACCACCCGTTTCAGGGTGGCAGGGGTGTCTGACTGCAGATGCGTGTCCTCCAGATCCGGGTGCGAAATATGCAGATCGGTCAGGTGGATAAATCTTGTCATCAAGTAACTCCGGCGGCTTTCAACAGTGTCTTCGTATAATCGGATTCAGGTGCGCTCAGGACCCGGTCGGTCGGCCCCGCCTCGACCGTGCGACCGTGGCGCATGACCAGCAGACTGTCGCACAGCGACGCGACGACTGCCAGATCGTGGCTGATAAAGAGTATGCCGAGGCCAAGCTCCTCCTGCAGGTCCATCAGCAGGTTGAGAATCTGCGCCTGCACCGACACATCTAGTGCGGAGACCGCTTCGTCCGCCACCAGCAGGGCGGGTCGCGTGACGATGGCGCGGGCGATGGCAATGCGCTGGCGCTGCCCGCCTGAGAATTCATGCGGGAAACGCTCCGCATCGCGCGGATGCAGGCCGACCTGTTCCAGCGCCTCGGCCACCCGGGGGCCGGTCTGGTCCGTCGCCTGCGCCGCGCGCAGCGGTTCGGCCACCGACCAGCCGATCCGACGGCGCGGATCGAGCGAGCCGAAGGGGTCCTGAAATACCATCTGGAATTCGCGCCGCAGGCTGCGCAGCGCCTTGCGGGGCAGGGCGTTGGGGTCCGACCCCCGGAAGCGGATACTACCGGCATCCGGCGCCTCGAAGGCCATGACCATGCGCGCCAGTGTCGATTTGCCGGAGCCGGATTCGCCCACAACGCCCAGTGTTTCCCCGGGCGCGATCGACAGGCTCACGTCTTCGACCGCCGTCAGCACGGGCGCGGGGGCCAGCAGACGCTGCCGGGGCAGGCGGTAGCGCCGCGTCACGGCGCTGACCTGCAGCAGCGGCGGGGGCGTCGTCATGTGCCCCCCTCGCCGAGCAGGTGGCAGCGGGCGGAGCGCGCCGTACCGGTAGAACGCTCACTGGGGCGCTCC
>NZ_LWGH01000251.1:0-8360 GCF_001635395.1 Sulfitobacter sp. HI0129
AATTTCTGCAGGATGATCGCCCACGACCAGAAGGACGCGCCGACCAGCATGAGCATGACCAGTTTGACCGTTACCGTCGCCCGTGCGAACAACCCCCACAAGGAGAAATCGATCCCCTGCGCCAGTGCCAGCGTCTCTGCTTCCATCGAACCTGCTCTTTATTCTGCCCTGCCGGGCGCATTGCCTCTCGCGCCCGTTCACCGGGGCTTCATTTGGCGCGAAACTATCCCAGCGCAACCGTGATTGCCAGAATTATGCTGTATCCCGGGGTGAACCGGTGGACATTAAGCGAAGTTTCGCTGGCAGACGCGCAGGTCGGCCCGCAGGCCCGATGCAGACAACGGTCACGAGCGCCTCGAAAATCGGGGTAGCCTCGCGCAGGACCGTCTGGCGCATGACCATCCGCGCGGGAGAGAGCGATTCAAGCGTCGTGCGCACGGTCAGCACATCGTCGAAACGGGCCACGGCGATGTAATCCGCCTCGACCCGGCGCACCGCAAAAACGATACCCTCGGCCTTCATGGCCAGTTGATCGATGCCGAGATCACGCACCCAGTCGCTGCGCGCGCGTTCGATATAGCGCAGGTAGTTCGCGTAATAGACGATACCGGCCATGTCGGTGTCTTCGTAGTAGACCCGGATCTGTTTTTCATGTGGCTCGTTCATTCGCCCCCTCCTGGCTGCCGCGAAACCGGGATCCCGGCAAAGGCATAATCATGTCTTATTCTTGCCGCAAAGCTTAACCAAAATGAGACCAAGACGTAACTACTCCTTCCTTACCCACGGTTTAACGGAATGCTCGGCCAAGAACAGATCGCAATTGTCACGATGGACGCCTCCGGCGTGATCAGGCATATCAACCGGCCTGCGCTTTCCCTGTTCAACCAATCCGCCGCCCCGCTGGGTGATTTTCATATCGAAAGCATCATCGATTTCGGTGAAACGCCACTGGCGGAGCGGGTGGCCGCCTGCGCGGACGAAGCCATTTCTTCCGAGGTGCGAGGCATCAAGCCCTGCGGCGGGCGCTTCGACATGAATATCCAGATGGAATGCTGCCGCAGCGGCGTGATCATCATGTGCGAGGAGAAGAACGCCGAACTCGACATGAGCGACCCGGAACTCCTGCGCCGGCTGAGCCATGTGATCGAAAGTGCGCAACTGGGAACATATGAGATCGACCTGCGCGGAGGCACCTCCACCGTTTGCGAACACTGGCTGAAGCAGATGGGCTACAAGGCCCAGCCCGAAGATCCGCACCGCGCCTTCGAACGCCGTGTGCATCCCGAAGACCGGGCAATCGTGCGCAACGCGCTAGGCGACTGTATCGCGGGCCGTGCCCAGCGGACGGAGATCGAATTCCGGATCCGGCGCGTCGGTGAATGTGACTGGCGCTGGATGCGCTCCAACGCGACGGTCATCCGCCACGACGCCGATGGCACCCCGCTTACCCTGATGGGCGTGCAATGCGACATCACTGAAAAGAAGCTGGCCCAGGCCGAGCTGCAACAAAGCGAACACCGCTTCCGCGCCGCGATGGAACGTTCCCCGATCGGCATGGCGCTGTCCACGATGGATGGCAAATGGCTGGACGTGAACCCGGCGCTCTGCGAATTCCTCGGCTATCCGCGCGAGGAGTTGATGCGAAAGGGCTTCCGGCAGGTCACGCTGGTCCGTGACCGCGAAGCGACGATCCAGTCGGCCCGCGAACTGGTCCGCTCCGGCCAGAACAGCATGACGATCGAAAAGAAGTACCTCCACGCGAGCGGCGAATTGCTGACCGGGCAGCTAAGCCTGACGGTGGTGCGAGACGATATGGGTGCGCCGCAGATGTTCCTTTCCCAGATCGTGGACATCACCGAGGCCCGCAAGCTCGACTTCATGAAGAGCGAATTCATTTCCACCGTGAACCACGAGCTGCGGACCCCGGTCACATCGATATTGGGCGCCCTTTCCCTGCTGGAAGGGCTCTACACCGGGGCACCCGCGTCAAAGGAAACCGCGCTCATCGCCATCGCGCAGCGGAACGGGCTGCGTCTGAAGAACCTGCTGAACGACATTCTGCAAGTCAGCTCCCTGACCAGCGGCAGCAGCATCAAGGAGAAGATTCCCGTATCCCTCAAGGAAGCGGTGGATCAGGCGCAGGAGGCGGCACGGGATCAGGCTGCCGAATTCGATGTGAAGATCGAAGCACCTTTGATGGATCCCGCGCTGAAGTGTGTGACCGATCCCGACATGCTGTCGCAGGTGCTGCGCATCCTTCTGTCCAATGCGACGAAGTTCTCTGACCCCAAATCGGTGGTGACGGTAGAGATCTCCGCCATGGGGGCCTACAACCGGGTGACGATCTCCAACAAGGGGCGTCCGATCCCGCATAACTTCCGCAAGGTGATCTTCCAGTCCTTCGTCCAGTCGGACAAGACGGACACGCGGCGGCGCGAAGGCAGCGGGCTGGGGCTGAGCATCGCCAAGAAGATCCTCGACCAGCTAGACGGGCGAATCGATTATCACAGCGATGAGACCGGAACGAGCTTCTGGTTCGACCTGCCGGCGCATGGATCGAACGTCGTGCGGATGGCGGGGTAGCGGCCCCTCAGACCGGTCGCGTCAGCCGCGCCGCAAGGCGTAGCGCGTGCGCGGGATCCTGCGCGCAAACCGGCATCACCGGATCATAGGCCGCCCGCACCAGCACGGCGATGTCGGGGCGCAGCACCGTCGTTTCGCCTGTCGCCACCTTCAGCGGCGAACGGTCGGTAAAGGCCCTGTCGGACCACAGCAGAATGGACTGGACCGCCTGTGACAGCGCCAGCGTCTGGGCGGGCACGGCCTGCAGGTTTTCGTCCATCCGGATGAAGACGAAACAGGCCTTGATCGCCCCCTGCGGATCGAAACGGTAAAGCCGGTACTGGTTGGCCAGCGCCTCCGAAAGCCGGGCCACGAGGTCATCCAGTTCCGGCACCAGCCGGTCCATGCCTGGCACCTCCGGCAGTTCGGCCCAGTCCCGGAAGAAGAAGAACATCAGGTTGCTGCCCAGTTCGGCGTCCATCTCCGTCATCTCGTGCCCGGCGAGCGCGCAGACCCCCTGCACCGCCTCGCGCACAACGGCGAGCGTTTCATCCTGAACGCCAAAGACGATGGGCGCGATGGCCCGCCCCCAGCGGGCGAAGAGATAGCTGCCATCGCTGCGGGTGAAGAGGCTTTCGACCTCTTCGGGGGTCAGTGTGGCGGGGGTATCGGTATCGGCGTTCATGAAAAAAGGTCCGACTGGCCGCGCGGGGGCGTCATGCCCAGATGGCTCCACGCCCGCTGCGCCAGCATCCGGCCGCGCGGCGTGCGCTGGATGAGCCCCTGTTGCAGCAGATAGGGCTCGATCACCTCTTCGAGCGCGTCGCGGCTTTCGCTCAGCGCCGCGGAAAGGGTTTCGATGCCCACCGGGCCGCCCTGATAGCTTTCGCCAATGAGCCGGAGGTAGCGCCGGTCCGCCCCGTCGAGGCCGATGCCGTCGACACCCAGCCGCGTCAGCGCCATGTCCGCCAGTTCCCGGGTAACGCGCCCGTCGCCCTCGACCACGGCGAAATCCACGACCCGGCGCAGCAGCCGGCCCGCGATGCGCGGCGTGCCGCGCGCACGGCGCGCGATCTCCCTCGCGCCGCCCTCGTCGGCGGGGGCGCCCAGCTTGCGGGCGTTGCGGTCAACGATGACGAAAAGCTCATCCTCGGTGTAGAATTCCAGCCGGGTCGGGATGCCGAAACGGTCGCGCAGCGGTGTGGTCAGAAGCCCCATCCGCGTGGTGGCGCCTACCAGCGTGAAGGGCTGCAATTCGATCCGGACGGTGCGCGCCGCAGGCCCTTCACCGATCACGAGGTCCAGCTCGAAATCCTCCAGCGCGGGGTAGAGCACTTCCTCCACCACGGGATTGAGGCGGTGAATTTCGTCGATGAATAGCACGTCGCGCGCTTCGAGGTTGGTCAGGATCGCGGCAAGATCACCAGCCTTGGCCAGCACCGGGCCGGAGGTCATGCGGAAACCCACGCCAAGCTCGCGCGCCATGATCTGCGCCAGCGTGGTCTTGCCCAGCCCCGGCGGGCCGTGGAACAGCGTGTGATCCATCGCCTCGCCCCGCTGCCGGGCGGACTGGATGAAAACACGCAGATTGGCGCGGGCCTCGGCCTGACCCACGAATTCATCGAGCATCTGCGGCCGCAGCGCCCGGTCAGGATCATCGGGCATCGGTTCGGCCCGGAGGGTAGGATCGGCTTCTGTCATGAGTTCAGCCCATAACGGATGGTATGAAGACGGTCCATCCATGTGCGTTCAAGGCGTATGACGTCTTCGGGGGGCATGTCAGGCGAAACACGCTCCAGAATGGAGAAGCGGAAGTTCACCGGATCCCTGCGGCTCAGTTCGGCGGTCACGCCCGTATCGCGCGCAACGTGGGTCTGCCACCGACCCAGCAGGTTGGTTTCGCCATAGGCGGAACCCACGTACCGCGCACCATCGCTTTCATCGACGATCAGGTATATCCCGCGCCATTCCCGTAACCGGGCAGCGGCGGACGGACCCAGCACGCGCAGTTCGACGCCGTTGAACGTGGCTTCCCGCCAATCGCCCACCGGCGTGTCGAAAATATCTTCGCGCGAAAGCGCCACGACCTGCGGATCGAGCGTTTCCGCCAATCGGATATAAGCCCGGGTCCGCGTGGGGTTGATGACCAGTCGCCCGGAAAACTCGCTCATCTCCTGCCGACGATGCAGGCGGAAAAAATCACGGTCGGTATGGTTGCGGTGGTCCAGTCCGTAGTCTGTGAGCAGGCGCATGACGGTCGGTTCCCGCGCCAGTTCCTCGGCGGAGAGCCTCCCGCAGTTCTCCACGTCATACAAAGCCGCGAAAACGCAGGTTCCGTCTGCCATTCCGACAAAACTCGCAACATGGGGTCGGCCGGAAAGGGTACGGCCACCGGGCGCGCTGTGAATGTGCTGGTATCCGTCGAAAGCGAGGGGGTTGCGCATGAAGATATCCCCGAGTTTCGCGCGCAATTCCCGCTCCCGCGGGGTATGAAGCATGATGGTACAGCGTCTCGGTTCAAATCCGGCTTCTAGCAGTAGCTGGTTGAACCGGATCGGCATCGCCTCAGCCCTTCGGCGCGAGCAGTTTCAACGCTGCGCGGATCAGGGTGGGCGTATCCGCATCGGGCAGATCGCCTGCGGCCTGCGCCACGGCGCCTGCGGCATCGCCGGGCGCATAGCCCAGGTTGCCCAGTGCGGACAGTGCTTCGGCCTGCGCGGAGACGGTGGTATCGGGCACGCGGGGGGCGGTTTCAATCACCGCGTCGTCCCCGGCTGCCCCGGTGCCCGGGCGGGCGGGCGTTGTGCCGGTCGCATCGGCCAATGTGGTCCCCATCGCCATGACGGCGTGGGCCTTGTCCTTCAGGTCCAGCACCACGCGCTGCGCGATCTTGGGGCCGATGCCCTTGGCGGCCTTGATGGCGTTCCAGTCGCCCAGTGCCACGGCGCGGCTGACGCCGTCGGGCCCCAGCGCCCCGAGGATGGAAAGCGACGCCTTGGCGCCCACCCCCTGCACGGAGGTCAGCAGGCGGTGCCATTCCTTTTCCGCCAGCGTGCGGAACCCGAAGAGCTGCATCAGGTCTTCGCGCACCACCAGATCGGTATAGAGCGCCACATGTTCGCCCACCCCCGGCAGGGCCGCGAGCGTCCGTTCCGAACAATGTACGATGTAGCCGACGCCCCCGGTGTCGATCAGCACATGATCCGGCGCGCGCAGGTCGATCCGGCCCGTGATCTTGCCGATCATGCCCGGGCCGCCCGCGCCACGGCGAGCGACAGCGCATCGATCCCGCCCTGATGGGCGTGGCAGATCGCGATGGCGAGCGCATCGGCCGCATCCGGCCCTTCGATCACGACACCGGGCAGCTGCATTCGCACCATATGGGCCACCTGCCCCTTGTCCGCATGGCCGACGCCGACGACCGTCTTCTTGATCTGGTTGGGGGCATATTCGCCGATGCTCAGCCCCGCCTGCGCGGGTACCAGCATGGCGATGCCACGGGCCTGCCCGAGCTTCAGCGTACCGGCCCCGTCCTTGTTCACGAAAGTCTGTTCCACCGCCGCGCTCTGCGGGCGATAGGTCGCCAGCACGCGGGTCAGCTGCGCATGAAGCGACAGCAGCCGAAGCGCCAGTGTCTCCCCGTCCGATGTGCAGACGCCGTTTGCCACATGCGCGATGCGGCTACCGGCGACGTCGATCACGCCCCAGCCCATGTTGCGCAAGCCCGGATCGATTCCGATCACACGTATCACAGCACTCACCCCTGCCCGATTCATCTTTGTCTGTTGTTTTTTTGTTGCACTAGCACGAAAGGCGAACATCCGCCAAGAAATTCGGTCCTTGTCCAGACGCGACATCCAAGGCGTCGCTTTGAGGACACGGTTCCTGAAACCGCCACACCGAAGACTGAAAACGACACATTCATCACCCCAATTTACCCTTTGATAACCTTCGGTTAGCGCCTATTCGACCTATGCAAAACGCGCAGAGCACACATGCAAATCTGGCGATTGCGGCGGGCAATCCGGCAGCCTAACTCGGCCGCAGAAGCCGGACGGTCCGGCCTCATATCTATGGAAGGACGGCTCGCATGGCTGCACTCGATACCACCCGCACCACCTACGGCACAGCGTCGGCCGTAAACCGTACAATTGTTTTCCTGACCGATCTGGTCGCTTCGTTCGTTTCCTGGAACGACTCCCGCGTGACCCGCAAGGCGCTGTCCTCGCTGTCGGACCGTGAGCTTGAGGACATCGGCCTGATCCGTGGCGATATCGATTACGTCGCCAACTCCTACCTCATCCGCTGACATCGACCCTCTACCGGGCCGGGAAAGCCGCGCTTCCGCAACCGGAGCGCGGCTTTTTTCATGGCACCCGCAAAATTGCCGGACCGCCGCGCGCCCCGGGCGGGCTATCGCAGCACCGGGCCGGTAAAGCCGGCTATTGCATCGGTCAGCGGATCGATCTGCAAGACCCATGCGCCCGCGCGTTCCAGCGGATTGCCCGCCTGCAGGTTCGCGAGGCGTTCGTTGTAGGTGACGGGGCCGATGGCGGCGAGGATGAAGGCTTTGAACACGAAAAATCCGACGGTCAGCAGCCCCAGCCCCCGCAAAGGAAAGGCAACGCGCGCGCGCCGCGGCCTGACCACGATAAGCCCGTCGCTTCGTACACTGGCGACATAACCATTCGACATCCGGGCGTGCTTTTCGCTCAGCAGGGTCAGGCGTTCGTTAAACTTGTCATGACTCTGGATCATGGCAGCCTCCGTGAACTCTCGGCCCCCACCGTTCGTCAAGGAAAACCATACAAATCAATTATGGCATTTTCGGGGCAACTGCTCCAATTTTGCCATAAATGGTGCTGAATTAAGGCGACTTCTGCATCGTCAGCGTCGTCCAGTCACCAATGCTCTCTCGGTGTACCGGATTGATGCCGAAACCGGCATAAACGGAAATCACCTCGTCCGCCTGCTCGTTCAGGATGCCCGACAGAATCGCGTATCCGCCCGAATCAATCGCGCCGGCCATATCCTCGGCCAAAGCGATCAGCGGACCTTTCAGAATGTTGGCGAACACCAGATCGAAAGGGGCTGCGGCGGCAAGCTCCGGATGGTCGAAGCCCGCGGCCTCGATGCAGTGCACCCGCCCTTCGAGATCATTCGCCTTCACATTGGCCCGCGCCACATCCACCGCCACGGCGTCGATATCGCTGGCCTGCACCGGTGCGTCCCACAGCCGGGCGGCGGCCATGGCCAGCACCGCCGTGCCGCAGCCCACGTCGACCACGCTGCGCCCGGCAAAGCCGTCGTCGGCCAGCCGGTCGAGCGCGCGCAGACAACCCAGCGTCGTGCCATGGTGACCGGTGCCAAAGGCCATGGACGCCTCGATCAGCAGCGCGATGCGGTTGCCTTCGGGCAGTTTGTCCGCGTCATGGCTGCCATAGACGAAGAAGCGCCCCGCCTCGACCGGGGCAAGCTCCCGCCGGACATGGGCCACCCAATCGGTTTCGGGCAGTTCCGAGACCGCGAAATCCCCTGCCCCCTTGGCCGCTGCCAGCAGGGCAAGGCTGGCGGTATCCGGCGCCTCTTCGAAATAGCCGCCCACTTCCCACAGGCCCGATCCGTCCTCCATCTCGAAGACACCGACGCCGGTGGGCGCGGGCTCCAGCCGTTCGAGCGCATCGCCCAGCGCATAGGCGGCCTCTCGGCCCGGCACGGTGGTCAGCGCGGTAAAGGTGGGCATCAGCGTCTCCGGTATCTGTCGGGATTGGGATAGGGGCGCGGATAGTCCGGATCCG
>NZ_LWGH01000252.1:0-5305 GCF_001635395.1 Sulfitobacter sp. HI0129
GCATCATGGTCGGGATCGCGAGAACCAGCAAGGCCAGTGCCGAACCGATCAGCAAGGGCTGGGCGATGAAGAAGACCTGCAGGGTCGCCATCATGCGGTTCGCCAGACCCATCCCGACGTTGAGCACCAGCCCCGCAATGTAGAAGGGCGCGGCGAGGGAGAGGCCCAGCCGCAGGCTGACCTGCACCGCCCGCGCGAACTGGTCCGTCAGATCCGACAGCATGAAGGTGCCGGGCACGAAGACCTGATAGGACATCAGCAGGGATTCAATGATCAGGTGATGCAGGTCGGTGATGAAGATGAGCGCGGTAGCGCCCACCAGCAGCATCGCGGCAAGGCTGGTCGCCCCTTCGAAGGCGCCCACATTGGGGGCCAAAGCGTTGGCAAGGCCCGACATCAGGCCGATCTGGTAGCCCGCGAACTGAAGCGCCGACAGCAGCACCCGCCCCACAAGGCCGATCCACAGCCCGATGGTGATTTCCGCCCCGAACAACAGCATCAGCGCGGCGGGCCGGTCCTCTGCCACCGGGCCCACGCCCGTCGCGGGATAGAGTGCTGCCGTCATGACCAGCCCGAAGAGCAGCCGTTGGCGCACCGGCACGGCGGCATCGGAAAAGCCGGGCATGAACAGCAGCGCGCTGCCCAGACGGGCGAAGACGAGGAAATATCCCAGCAGTACGTCGGAGAGAAAGGCGGAGAGGTCCACCTGTCAGCCGCCGATCGTGCCGACCGTGCGAAGCGAGACCTTGCGATGGATTTCGGCGTTGGAGATCACGGGCGTCATCGGGCTGACCCGTTCCAGCATGGAACGCACGAAGGTCCGCGCCTCGGGGCTGACCATCAGCGCGGGCCATTCGTCGTTCGAGGCAAAGCGCTGGATTTGCTGGCGCGCCTGCAGCACGAATTCCTGCACGCGCTTGGGCGACATCACGAAATTGCGGTCTTCGCCGACGATCTTGACCGCTTCGGTAAATTCGATTTCCCACTCCGGCGACAGGGTGATGACGGGCACGAAACCCTGACCGTCGGACAGACCCTGACAAATCTGGCTGGATAGCCGGCGGCGCACGTTTTCGAGGATGAGCGTCGGTTTGCTGGTATTGCGCATGGCCTCCGCCATGGCTTCGACGATCAGCGGCAGATTGCGGATGGAAACCCGCTCCAGCAGCAATTCCTGCAGAACATGCTGGACCATGATCGCGGGCGAGGTGACGGGCAGATCGCTGACCAGTTTCTGATAGCTGCGGTCGAGCCCGTCGATCAGTTCCTTGGCGCTGGCATAGGTCATCAGTTCCGCCATGTTGTCCTTCACCACCTCCGTCAGATGGGTGGTGATGACGCTTTCGGGATCGACGACGGTGAAGCCCTGGGATTCCGCGTCGTCTGCCGTGCGGCGATCGACCCAGAGCGCGTCGAGCCCGAAGGTCGGCTCCTTCGCCTTTTCCCCGGCGAGTTTCAGCGGCGCACCTTCGGGGTTGATGACCATCATGCGGTCCGCACGGATGTCACCGCGCGCCGTTTCCACCCCGTGCAGCTGGAAGGCATAGCAGTTGATCGGCAGGTTCGCGTCGTCCTTGATGCGGACCGATGGCATGAGGAAGCCATATTCTTCGCTGAAGTGTTTGCGCAGCGATTTGATCTTGCTGGGCAGCACCGCGTCGGGCCGGTTGGCCAACCCGACGAGGCCTTCGCCCAGAACCAGCCGCAGCTCATCGAGCCGCAGGGGGTTCGCATCGGCTTCGGGGGTGGCTTCGGCCTTGGCCGCTTCGGCATCGGCTTTCTCCTTTTCCACCGCAGCGCGGGCGGCGCTTTGCTGGATCATATAGCCCAGCCCCACCATCGCCGCCGCGAGGAAGGTGAAGACCGCGAAGGGAAAGCCCGGCAGAAGCCCCACGCCGAAGAGCAGCGCGGCGGCCATGTAGAGCGCCTTGGGGAAGTTCGACAGCTGGTCCAGTACCGCTTCGTTCGCGGCACCCCGGGTGCCGCCTTTGGTCACGATCAGGCCGGCGGCGAGCGACACGACCAGCGCGGGGATCTGGCTGACCAGCCCATCCCCGATGGTCAGCGAGGTAAAGACATTCGCCGCGTCGCCCACGCCCATCCCACGCTGCACGACACCGATGAGGATCCCGCCGATGACGTTGATGAGCGTGATGATCAGCCCCGCGACCGCATCGCCGCGCACGAATTTCGACGCACCGTCCATCGCCCCGAAAAAGGCGCTTTCATCCTCAAGCTCCTTGCGGCGGCGACGCGCCTCGTTCTCGTCGATGAGGCCCGCGCCCATGTCGGCGTCGATGGCCATCTGCTTGCCCGGCATCGCGTCGAGCGAGAAACGCGCCGCGACTTCGGCGATGCGGGTCGAACCCTTGGTGATGACGATGAAGTTGATCACCACGAGGATCGCGAAGATCACGATGCCGATGACGAAATTGCCCGCGACGATGAAATTGGAAAAGCCCTGGATCACGTCGCCCGCCGCGTTGAGGCCGGTGTGGCCCTCGCTCAGGATCAGGCGCGTCGAGGCGACGTTGAGCGACAGCCGCAGCATGGTCGTGACCAGCAGCAGCGTGGGGAAGGAGTTGAACTGCAGCGGCGACGGAATCCAGAGCGCCACCATGAAGATCAGCACGCTGAGCGAGAGCGACAGCGCCAGCCCGAAATCGAGCAGCATCGGCGGCAGCGGCAGAAAGAGTACCGCCAGAACGAGCGTCATGCCGACGGCGAAGGCGATGTCCTTGTTGCCGCCCAGCATCGCGAGGCCGGAAAGGGCGGTGGGTGATTTGGTACCGGCGCTCATCCCGAAGCCTCATCGCTGTGATTGGTGAATTGCGGCAGCAGCGGCGTGATCTTGCGGCCCGAATAGATCGAGGTGCCGGCAGTGGCCTGCCCACCCAGATCGGCCCCCCATGTGGCGCGGGCCACCGTGGTGTTGGCGCTGGACTTCCGACGGGATCGCGAAGGCTCCCGCAGGGGGGCGATCTCTGCGTCGCCCGCGCCCTGCGCCAGCGCGGCGAACCCGTTCATCCCGCTGTTGGCGGCGGCGATATTGCGGTGCAGGCGCGTCAGATAGACGTCGCGGAATTCGGGTTCGAATGAATGGTAGGATCCGGCGGCCATCAGCCAATCCCCGGTGCGAGCGTGGAGCCGCTTGAGAAACCGCGCGGCATATTCGACGTTCACGCGCGGGTCGAACCCCTGCGCGGGGCTGTCGAAAGCTTCGGGGTGCCAGCGCATGTTGATCTGCATGCAGCCCACATCGATGGAGGCGATCCCGGCACGCTGACGCTCCGCGATCCAGTTGAGCGCGGCGGCGCGGGTGTCGAACAGCCTGCCTTCGCCTGCCGCGTTGACGGCAAAAGGCCAGACGGTGAAATGCCCGCCGCGGCGGGTGCCCGCCTCCTGCAACCCGATGGCCAGCAGAAGGTTGTCGGGGATACCGTGGCGTTCCTGTGCTGCGAGGATTTCGCGGATGCAGATGCCCGTCGCCCCGTCGGGCGAGATTGCCGTGGCGCTGCGGCGCGATTTACCCGTGGTGCTGGGGACGTAGAACCCCACCCAGCCTTCGGCCCGTGCCGGGGCTATGGGGCCGAGCCAGCCGATCACGAGGAGGCAGAGGAGAAGGGGGGCAAGCCGCATCATGCGCCGCCGCTCCCGATCAGGTCGAAAACGGTATCGGAGAGGCGCTTGAGCACACCGTAGGTGAACGGCGTCGCCACCAGAAGCGTGAGGAAGATCATCACGATCTTGGGGACGAAGGTCAGCGTCATTTCCTGAATTTGCGTCAGCGCCTGAAAGAAGGCGATCACCAGCCCGATGACGAGCGCGACGCCCAGCACCGGCCCGGAACCGAGAAGCACGGCCCAGACGGTGTCGGAGAGCATGTCATAGGCCTGTGTTTCCGTCATGGTCTAGATCGGCATCCGCAGGATTTCCTGATAGGCCTCAACGAAGCGGTCGCGCACTGAAACGGCGACCTTCACCGTGGATTCCATCGCCATCATCGCTTCGACAACCTGCTGTGTGCCGACCTCTCCGCGCAGACCGGCCTGCGCCGTCGCCTCGCCGGTGCGCACCGTCTCCAATGCTTCGGCGGAAGCGTTGCGCACCATCGAGGAGAAGTCCGTCGCTGCCGGGTTTTCGGCTGGCGTGGTGCGGTCTGCGCGCAACGCCTGCGAGCTGCGATAGGCGCCCCGGACGGCGGCGGAGGATATGAGGGAAGGATCGGTCACGCGGGGCTCACTTCAGCAGGTCGAGCATCTGGCCGCGCATCCGGCGCCCTGCTTCGAACATGTTCATGTTGGCTTCGTAGTTGCGCGATGCCTCGCGCATGTTCGCCATTTCAATCACCGGGTCCACGTTGGGGCGCTTCACATAACCGTCCGCATCCGCCGCCGGGTGGGAGGGATCGTGATCCAGACGGAAATCTGACAGGTCCCGGCCGATCCGGTCGACCTTGACCAGCGATGCGCCGCCGTCCCGGTCGAGCAGTTCGGCAAAGCTGATGGTCTTGCGCTGGAAGGGGTCGGCGCCCGGTGTCGTGCCGGTCGAATCCGCGTTGGCAACGTTTTCGGAGATGACCCGCAGCCGGGCCGTCTGCACCGTCATGCCGCTGGCGGCGATCTTGCCGATGGAGGAAAGGGGATCCATATGCGCTCCTATCTGTTGCCGGTCACGGCCAGGGTGAGAAGATCGTAGCTTTTGCGGTAGAGCTGCGCAGCCATGCGGTATTGGTCCGATGTTTCCGCCGCACGGATGGCCTGTTGTTCGAGGTTGACGGTATTGCCGTCCAGCGTCGTGGCGGTGGCCGTGGCATCATCGATTTCCCGCACGCCATTGGTGCCGGTGCGGCCTGACACATGCATCGGATGCGTCGTTCTCAGGCTGCCGGTGTCGCCGGTCGTGCTGTCGCGGAGCATGGTTTCAAACGAACTCACATCGCGCGCCTTGAACTCGGGCGTCGCGGCGTTCGCCACGTTTTCGGATGTCACCTTCTGCCGGGCCGCCAGCCAAGTCATGCGGTCCGAGGCGAGTCCAAATATCGATAGATTGGACAAGTTCATTCTTGTATCACCGCTCGTTTTTTTCATGTATAAAGCAAATTAACCTTGTATCAAAGAGGAAATTATCCATGGATGCGCTGTTTTCCGAGCTGACGAGCTTTGCCCGCGACGCCGGAGAGGCCAAGATCATCGGCGAAGTCAGCGCCATTACCGGGATCACGCTCACGGCCATCGGCCTCGAACGGGTGCTCGGGATCGGGCAGCGCTGCATCGTGCGCGGCTCTGCCGGGCCGGTGCGGGCA
>NZ_LWGH01000253.1:0-17081 GCF_001635395.1 Sulfitobacter sp. HI0129
CGGGCGCGTCCTCGCCCGCCGTGCGGACCAGCGCGGGCATGTCGCCCAGCGGGCCGTTCAGATGCGGCTCCACCACCTGAAGCGTGAATCCCATCGCGGCGGCGGCATCCGCGGCCGACCCCCCCGCTTCGAGGATTTTCATGCCGACGGCGGAAGCGATCCAATGCGTCGACGTGGCAACCCCGAAGGTGCCCTTGATCTCCGGTCTGGTGGTAAAGCCCATGCCGCCCGTCCTCAATGATCGCGCGGGTCAAGCGCGTCGCGCAGCCCGTCGCCCAGCAGGTTGAAACCAAGCACCACGAGGAAGATCGCAACCCCCGGATAGAGCGCCATCCATGGTGCCTGGTCCAGAAAGTTCTTGGCAGTGTTCAGCATCGCACCCCAGCTGGGTGCGGGGGGTTGTTGACCCAGCCCCAGAAAGGACAGCGATGCTTCGGCAATGACCGCGGTGGCGATTGTCAGCGTCGACTGCACGATGATCGGCGGCACGATGTTGGGCAGGATGTAGCGCCCGATCATGCCCACATGTCCGATCCCAACGGCGCGGGCGCTTTCCACGTAATCTTCGGTCATCACGATCAGCGTCTGCGCGCGCGCCAGCCGGATGAAGACCGGCATCGCCGATAGGCCGATGGCGATCATCGCATTGGTCAGCGACGGGCCCAGAAAGGCCGCGAGCGCGATGGCGAGGATCAGGAAGGGCGCCGCCAGCAGCGCCTCGGTAAAGCGTGAGATGACGGCATCGGTCCAGCCGCGCATATAGCCCGCCAACATGCCGAGCGGCATGCCCAGAAAGACGGCGATCAAGACGGAAACCACCCCCGCCAGAAGGGACGCCTGCGCCCCCCAGATCATCCGGCTCAGAACATCGCGCCCGATTTCGTCGGTGCCGAAAGGATGCGCCCAGGTGGGGGCCTTGCGGACCGCACCCCAATCGGTCTCGGCGGGGCCGGGTACCGGAAGGACGGGGGCCAGCAACGCGACGATCAGGAAGAACAGGACGATCACCCCGCCCAGCAGGGCCGATGGACTGCGGCGAAACTTTTCCCACGCGCGGTTGCGGCGGCGGGGCGGCAGCGGGTCGGCCGCCACCTGCGGATCGACGACGGCGGTCATTGCTGGGACATCCTCGGGTTCAGGATGCGATAGGCCGCATCGGCCAGAATATTCATGAAGATAAAGGCGATACCGGTGCACAACACGATGCCCTGCACCACCGCATAGTCACGGTTGAAGACCGCATCGACCACCAGCTTGCCAAAGCCCGGGATGGTGAAGATCTGCTCCGTCAGGACGGCACCGGCCAAAAGCTCTCCGAACAGGAGGGTGATCACGGTCACAACGGGCACCAGCGCATTGCGCAGCGCGTGTTTGACCAGCACCACCCGTTCCTGCAGCCCTTTCGCGCGGGCGGTCCGCACATAGTCGGATTTCAGAACGCTCAGCATGGCGGAGCGCGTGTGACGCATCAGCGTCGCCGCGATGGCGGTGCCCAGCACGAAGGCGGGCATGATCATGACACGGATGGATTGCAGCGGGTCTTCGGTCAGCGGCACGTAGCCCGACGCGGGTAACCAGCCCAGTTTCACCGAAACCAGCAGGATCAGCATGATACCCAGCCAGAAGTTCGGCACCGACAGCCCCGAAAGCGCGGTGATATTGGCGACCCAGTCGATCCAGGTGCCCTTTTTGTAGGCCGACAGGACCCCCGCGGGAATTCCGATGAGAATGGCGATGATCAGGGCCATGACCGCAAGCTGGATCGTGACGGGCAGCTTTTCCCCGATCAGTTCCAGCACCGGCTGCTGGGTCCGCAGCGAAATGCCCAGATCGCCCTGAAGCGCATTGCCCGCCCAGGCCAGATACTGCATCGGAACGGGATCGTTGAACCGGTACTTCTCGCGCAGCGCGGCGATCACCTCCGGGTCGCGCTCTTCCCCCGCCATGACGAGGATCGGATCACCCGGCAGCAGATGCTGGAGGGAGAACACGAAGATCGAGATCAGGATGATCGTCGGGATCGCGGTCAATATCCTGCGTCCGAGAAAAGTCAGCATTGCGGAATCCCTGGATTGCACCGGCTACGTGGTGCCGCCCCGGTTTCCCGGAGCGGCGATCTTCAGACGAGCCTTATTCTTCGATGGACACGCCGTGCAGCCGGATCATGCCGTCGGGATAGGGCTCGAACCCCTTGATGTCCTTGTCCAGCGCCCAGATCCAAACCGGGTGGTAGAGATAGACGATGGGCATGTCTTCCTGCTGTTTGGCAATCGCAGCGCTATAGCTTTCCTTGCGCACCGCCGGATCGGTGGAAAGGCGCGCTTCGTCGAGCAAACGGTCCATCTCCGGATCGGAGTACTTGGAGTCGTTGATGCCGCCTTCCGTCGTCATGAACTGGTGGATGTTGCCATCGGGATCGACCCGGCCCGACCAGCCGACCTGGCTGGCGGTGTAATCGCCCGCCGACTGGTCAGCCAGAAGCGTGGCGAATTCCTTGGCCGCAAGTTCGATCTTGATGCCCGCCTCGCTCGCCATGGACTGGATCACCTGCATGACCTGCGTCTGCACCGGGTTGTTGGCGACCTGAATTTCCACCGTTACGCCATCGGGAAAGCCCGCCTCGGCCAGCAGCGCCTTGGCAGCTTCCACATCACGCTCGGGCACCGTGAAATCCGGGTTGTACCACGGCGAGGTGGGCGAAAACGGTTGATTGCCGGTCGCAAAGGCGCCCTCAAAGACGACCTGGTTCAGCGCGTTGCGATCGATTGCCAGGGACAGGGCCTTGCGGACCGCTGCATTCTGGCCCAGCGGGTTTTCGGCACCAGCCCCATTCGCCACGTTGATCGTGATGCCTTGATAGCCAAGGGAGGTTGCCTTTTCGACCTTGATACCGTCGTCAGCCTCGGCCGAAGACAGATCTGTCGCCGCAAGCCGTTCCAGCATGTCCAGATCGCCTGCCCGAAGATTGGCAAGCCGCACGGTCGTATCCGGGATCGGCAGGAAGGTGACGGTATCGAAGTTGATCTCATCCGCGCGATAATAATCGTCGAACTTCTCCAGCACGATGCGGTCCTGCTGGATGCGTTCCTTGAACTTGAAGGGGCCCGCGCAGACGGGGTTCAGACCAAAGGATTCACCTGCTTCACCGGCGGCCTTGGGCGATACCATCATCCCGGCACGGTCGGCGAATTGTGCCAGCAGCGTGGCATCGGGCGCCGAGAGCGTGAATTTGATCGTGTGCTCGTCAATCACTTCGGTCCCGGTGATGGACTGCACTTCGGACTTGCGGCGGCTCAGTTCGAAGTTCTGCGACCGGTCGATGTTGGCGGCCACGGCTTCGGCGTTGAACGGCTCTCCGTCGTGGAAGGTGACGCCTTCCTGCAGCTTCATGGTCAGCTCGGTGCCGTCGGCATTCCATTCCCATTCCCGGGCCAGCATCGGGATGATCTCTAGCTCCGGCGTGATGTCTACCAGCTTGTCACAGAGCGACGCATAGACGATGCGGCCAACGAAGGTTCTGGATTGATCGGGGTCCAGCACATCGGGGTCTTCTTGCAGGCCGATTTTCAGGTCCTGGGCCTGGGCCAGGCTGCTCGTGGTGGCAAGCAGTGCCGCAAGCCCCAGTGTTTTCAACATATGCATTCCATTTACTCCTCTGTTTGCAGGGTCGTGGTTTTCGGGTGAGCCGACCGCGCCGCCAAGGCGGCGCTGTATCGTTCGAAACGATCGGCGACGGCCGCGGGCCGGGTCTGTTCTTCGGCGGTGATCCCTTCCAGCGTCAGGCTTTCGGCAAAGTGGCAGGCCACCTGTCGCTCTGCGCCGCAGTCGCGCAGCACCGGCCTTTCGGTCCGGCAGCGATCCTCGGCATAGGGGCAGCGCGGATGGAACCGGCATCCCGGCGGGGGTGAAATCGGGTTCGGGGGGTCGCCCTCGATCTTGGTGCGCACCTTACGCGCGCCGGTCGTGGGCAGCGGAATCGCAGACAGCAACGCTTCGGAATAGGGATGCGCGGGCGCGGCGAAAACCTCTGCCGCATCGCCAAGCTCGACGATTTCGCCCAGATACATCACGGCCACTCGGTCCGCGATATGCCGGATCACCGCGAGGTCATGGGCAATAATGATCAGCGTCAGGCCAAATTCATCCTTCAGGTCTTCCAGAATGTTGACCACCTGCGCCTGAATCGAGACATCGAGCGCCGAGACGGGTTCATCCCCGATCACTACCCGCGGTTCTGTCGCAAGTGCGCGGGCAATGCCGATGCGCTGGCGCTGACCGCCGGAAAATTCGTGCGGATAACGATCCGCATGTTCCGGCCGCAGCCCCACCTTGCGCAGCAGATCGGCCACCTTGGCGCGCTGTTCGGCTCTGGTTCCGATATTGTGGATGCGCAGGGGTTCGCGGATCAGCGCACCGACCGTCATGCGCGGGTTCAGCGACGAAAACGGATCCTGAAAGATGAACTGCATCTCGCGCCGCAGGTCCCGCAACTCTGCCCCCGACAATGCGGAAATATCGCGCCCCTGATATACCACCGATCCTTCGGAGGCGGTGATGAGATGCGACAGTAGCCGCGCGAGGGTAGACTTGCCGCACCCCGATTCCCCCACGATGGCGAAGGTTTCGCCCTCGGCAATCGCAAGATCCACGCCATTGACCGCCTGCACCACCTTCGGCGCACCGAAAAGCGGCTTGCTGGCGATGAAACGGCGCGACAGGCCGCGGGCCTCAAGGATGGGCGTGGTCATGCCGGCTCCTCCTCTTCGGGGGCGGGCACGGCAAGTTCGATGGGCGCATGCCAGCAGGCGACCCGGTGGCCGGATTTCAGCTCCACCAGCGGCGGCGGCATGTTGCAGGTGCTGTCCGCGAAGGGACAGCGCGGGGCGAACCTGCAGCCCGCGGGCATGTCCTGCGGGCTTGGCACCGCCCCGGGGATGGTCACCAGTCGCTCACCCTTGCCAGCGAGTGACGGCATGGAGCACATCAGCCCGATGGTATAGGGATGCTGCGGATCATCGAATACCTGTGCCGTGCTACCCGCTTCGACAATGCGACCCGCATACATCACCGCGACCTTGTCGGCCATTTCGGCGACCACCCCCAGATCATGCGTGATCATGATCTGCGCGGTTCCCGTTTCGCGCCCGAGGTTGCGCATCAGGTCAAGGATCTGCGCCTGTATCGTGACATCGAGCGCGGTTGTCGGCTCATCCGCGATCAACAGCGCCGGATCGTTTGCCAGCGCCATCGCGATCATCACCCGTTGCCGCATACCCCCCGAAAGCTGATGCGGATAATCATCGAGCCGGCTTTCCGCCGCGGGAATACGCACGCGCTCCAGCATCTCCAGCGCGCGCGCCCTGCCCTCCTCGCGCGATACGTCGCGATGTTCGCAAACGGCCTCTGCAATCTGATCCCCGATCCGAAGCGCGGGATTGAGAGAGGTCATCGGCTCCTGAAAAATCATCGCGATCCGGTCGCCGCGCAGGTCGCGCAGCGCCTTTTGCGATACCGAAAGCAGGTCGGTCTGCTGGAACATTGCACTGCCGCCCGAAATCTTCAGCGGTGTGCCTTCCAGAAGCCCCATCAGCGCCAGCGCCGTCAGGCTTTTGCCGCAGCCGGATTCCCCCACGATGCAAAGCGTCTCCCCCGCTTCGAGGGTGAAGCTGACATTATCGACCAGCGGCCGCGCCACCCCTGCCACACCGACCGAGAGGCCCTTGACCTCGAGAAGAGGCGCGTTGCCGGTCATTTCTCCTCCTGACGGAGCGAACTTCTCAGGTTGAGGAAAAGTGTTTCGAGATGCTCCCGCATCGCCTTGGCCGCCGCCGGGCCGTCGCGCGCGTCGATGGCGTCGATGATCCGCCCATGCTGATCGTTATACATCTCGCGTGTCTCGGGTGTGCGGGCACGGTGCCGCTTGCGCTGCCACTCCTCGCCCATGCGCACCTCGTCGATCAGGGTGAAAGCGGTCAGCATCAGGCGGTTTCCTGCGATCCGCGCAATTGCCCGGTGCAATGCACCGTCCCACAGCTCTGCCGCCTCCGCACCGCCGGCGTCGATCGTCCGGTCCGCCAGACGCCGCAGCTTTGCCACATCGTCCGCCGTGGCGCGGCGCGCGCATAGATCGGCCAATGCCGGTTCGATGCACAGACGCGCCTCCATCGCGGTCAGGGGATCGACCTCGGACGCGATCCGTGCGGCCAGTTCTTCCGTGGGATCGGGCGGCTGGCCGACAAAGGTGCCCTTGCCCTGCTTCCGCCAGACGAGACCTTCGGCCTCCAATTGATCGAGCGCCCGCCGAACGGACCGCCGCCCGGCCCCGAACGCTGCAGCAAGGTTCCGCTCCGTCGGCAAGCGCCCGTCGGACGGAACGAGATCATTGGTCACGATCTGGCGAATTTCCTGCAGGACACGCAGGTTTTCCGACAGGTCGCTTTCCTTCCGGTCGCCGTCTGGTTGCATTTGCGATCCAAAACATTTCTCGATTGGTGTGAACCAATCATCATTTGGTTCGGGTCGACCTGTCAACACTTTTCCCGGAAACTTTGTCATCCGGACGCTGATTCAGCTGAGCGGCCCCCAAGCCCGGAAATTTGGAACTTCGCCTTCGGCTGCGACATTTCGGCGCTGCAGGGCAGTGGAAGGCCAGCGCCAAATAAATTTTTACATACCGCCGCCGAAACCGCAGTTTCCCCCTAAATGCACGGCATTTTTGACCTAGCGGAAACTTGGGTATTTATATCGTGACGACACGGGTGAGTTTTGCGGTTGAGCCGTCCTGAAAAGGTGCCCCCTCTGACGCGCCTCTCACCCCATTCCCGGCCTCAGCCGCCGTCGGGGCCGAGAAGACGCCTTGCAAACCGGATGCATTTGGATACTGTTTGACCTTACGTCGTCTTATCGCGTGCAGCCAACGCAGCACGTACAGGGAGTCTGTTTGACGATCGCTTCGGAGGGGAAATATGACCAATTCTACAAAATTTAATCGCCGCTCGTTCCTGGCAAAATCCGCGCTAGGCGGCGGGGCTGCCGCGGGCAGCATGCTCGCTGCACCCGCAGTGCTTGCTCAGGCGCCGATTGTCATCAAGATGCAGACATCGTGGAACGATGCGAACATCTGGCAGGACTTTGCCCGTGACTACGCGACCCGTGTGGAGGAAATGTCCGGCGGCCGTCTCAAGGTCGATGTGCTGCCCGCGGGCGCCGTCGTGGCGGCGTTCCAGGTGCTTGACGCCGTGAACGACGGCCTGATCGACGCGGCGCATTCGGTGCCTGTCTATTGGTACGGCAAGAACAAGGCGGCGTCCCTGTTCGGCACGGGCCCGGTTTTCGGCGGCTCGGCGACGACGATGCTGTCGTGGTTCTATCAGGGTGGCGGTCAGGAGCTCTATAACGAGCTGACACAGGACATCATGGGCCTCGACGTTGTCGGCTACATGGGTTTCCCGATGTTTGCCCAGCCCTTCGGCTGGTTCAAGCAGGAAGTGAACAGCGTCGAAGACCTGCAGGGCTTCAAGTACCGTACCGTGGGCCTCGCGGCGGACCTGATGGCGAAGCTCGGCATGTCGGTGGCTCAGTTGCCCGGCGGTGAAATCGTGCCCGCGATGGAACGCGGCGTGATCGACGCCTTCGAGTTCAACAACCCCTCGTCGGACAAGGATTTCGGTGCGCAGGACGTGGCGAAGAACTACTATCTGTCGTCCTATCACCAGGCGTCGGAGAGCTTCGAATTCCTGTTCTCCCGCACCTTCCTCGAAGACCTCGATCCCGATCTTCAGGCAATCCTGAAGTACGGGGTGGAAGCGGTTTCGACGGCCAACACCGCCAAGGCGATGGACCGCTATTCCGCGGACCTTCAGTTCCTGCAGAACGAGGCGGGTGTCACCGTGCGGCGCACCTCGAAGGAAATCCTCGATGCGCAGCTCAAGGCCTGGGACGAACTGATCCCGGAACTGGAAAGCGATCCCTTCATGAAAAAGACACTCGACAGCCAGCGTGACTGGGTCAGCCGCGTGTCCTATTATGAGCTGATGAACGCGCCTGACTACGGTCTCGCCTACGAGCACTATTTCCCGGGCAAGATCACGCTCTGATCACGCCAATGAAGTCTGAACTCCGGCGCCGTAACGCGCCGGAGTATCTGCGAGATACAGAGGCATCATGATTTCTTTCATTCGGTTCGCCGACACCCTCTCCGCGTGGTTCGGGAAAGCCTTCGCATGGCTCATCCTGCTCATGTCGATCGGCACAGGGTACGAAGTGTTCGTCCGCTACGTGATGAACAACCCCACAGCCTGGGCGCTGGACGTGTCCTTCATCATGTACGGGACCCTGTTCATGATGGGCGGGGCCTATACCCTGTCGCGGGGCGGGCATGTGCGCGGAGACTTTCTCTATCGTCTGTTAAAGCCGCGGACACAGGGCATGATCGATCTTGTCCTCTACGTCATCTTCTTCTTTCCCGGCGTCACCGCGATGATCTTCGCGGGATGGAAGTACGCCGCGCGCTCCTGGCAGTACGGCGAAGTATCCGTCAACAGCCCGGCGGGCGTTCCCATCTACCAGTTCAAGACGGTGATCGTCGCAGCCGGCATATTGCTCTTCATCCAAGGCATGGCACAGGTTTGTCGCTGCATCATCGCAATACGTTCCAATTACTGGCTCGAAGCTGAGGAAGACGTGTTCGAAACCGAAGACCTCATGATGCGTGAAGCCAACCAGGCCGAGAAAGACCATATCACATGACCGACCCGCTTATTGCCCTGATGATGCTCGGCTTGTTCATCGTCTTCGTCTTTCTGGGCTTTCCGATCGCCTTCACGCTCATGGCGATGGGCATCGGCTTTGGCTATTACGCCTATTTCGACGCGCGGCGCATGTGGCGCAGCTTTGACCGTCTGGATGAAACCGCCGGACAATGGGAACAATGGTCCACATGGTTGGAGGGCTTCTTCAGTAACCGAATATTCGACCTATTCGTGAACCAGACGTTCACCGTGATGTCGAACGAAGTGCTGACCGCCGTGCCGCTCTTTCTGTTCATGGGCTACATCGTCGAACGGGCGAACATCGTTGACCGGCTGTTTTCGACCCTCAATGTCGCCTCCAAGAACATTCCCGGATCCATGGGCGTGGCCGCGCTGATTACCTGCGCGCTCTTCGCGACCGCCACAGGCATCGTGGGTGCCGTGGTTACGTTGATGGGTCTGCTCGCCCTGCCCGCCATGCTCAAGGCGCGCTATGATCCTTCCTTCGCGGCAGGTATCATCTGCGCCGGTGGTACGTTGGGGATCCTGATCCCGCCGTCGATCATGCTGATCGTCTATGCGGCGGCGACGAACGTCTCTATCGTGCGGCTTTATGCGGCGGCGCTGCTGCCCGGGCTGACGCTGGTGGGCCTCTACCTTGTCTACATCATGGGCCGGTCGATCCTGCAGCCGTCCTCGGCCCCGCGGCCGACGGCGGACGAGGTGCCGGACGTGCCGATGGGCAAACTGCTCCTCATGATCGCGACGTCGTTCCTGCCGCTTGCGTTTCTCATCTTCGCGGTTCTGGGCTCGATCCTCTTTGGCCTCGCCACGCCGACGGAGGCTGCGTCAATCGGCGCGCTGGGGGGCATCTTCCTTGCCTTCATCTACCGCGCGATGACATGGCAGCGGATGCGCGAAAGCGTCTATCTGACCGTCCGCACCACGGCGATGGTGTGCTGGCTCTTCGTCGGCTCCTACACGTTCTCGGCTGTCTTTTCCTACCTTGGCGGAGAGCACATCATCTCCGACTTCGTACAGTCGCTGAACCTGTCGCCGCTGATGTTCCTGATCCTTGCGCAGCTGATCATCTTCCTGCTCGGCTGGCCGCTGGAATGGTCCGAGATCATCATCATCTTCGTGCCGATCTTCCTGCCGCTGCTCGCGGTCTTCGAAATCGACCCGTTGTTCTTCGGCATCCTCGTTGCGCTCAACCTGCAAACGAGCTTCCTGACGCCACCCATGGCCATGTCGGCCTATTACCTGAAGGGGATCGCGCCACCCGAACTGCGCCTGACGCAGATTTTCGCAGGGGTCATGCCGTTCCTGTTCTGCGTGATCGTGTCGATGGTTCTGATGTACATCTTCCCGTCCATCGTCTTCTACCTTCCTGAGCTCTTCTATGGGCGCTGAGACCCGCATGCCGAAGGGCGCGATGACGCCTGTCAGCGTGTCCGAGCTGCGCGACCGGTTGGCCAGCGGCGCACTCGATGCACTGACCCTCGTGGAAAGCTGCATCGCGCGGATCGAGGAGCGCGAGGAAGAGGTTGGCGCCTGGGCCTGGTTCGATCCGGACTTCGCCCGGGCTCAGGCCCGTACGCTCGACACGTACCGCCGGGCTGGCAGACCGCTGGGGCGCTTGCACGGGCTGCCCGTCGGCCTGAAGGATGTGATCGACACCCAGCGCATCCCGACAGAAAACGGCACCGCCCGTGACAAGGGCCGCGTGCCCCTGCGGGACGCTTTCATCGTCGAAAGGCTCAAGAGGGAAGGCGCAATCATCATGGGCAAGACGGTCACGACCGAACTTGCCTTCATGGACCCGGGAAAGACGGCGAACCCCCATAACACCGCGCATACGCCGGGCGGCTCCTCGCAGGGGTCGGCGGCTGCCGTGGCCGCCGGGATGGTACCCCTTGCCATCGGCACCCAAACCGGCGGTTCCGTCATCCGCCCCGCGTCCTATTGCGGCGTGACCGGGTTCAAGCCGACCTTCGGCGCGATCCCGCGCCGAGGTGTCCTGACCCAGTCGCCCTCGCTCGACACGGTGGGGGTATTCGCCGCCGATCCCTCGGGCAGCGCGCTGCTTGCCGAAGTGCTTTTCGGCCACGACCCCGAAGATTCCGCTACCCGCCTTGCCCCGGCCCCCGCGCTGCATCAGCAAGCCATGTCGACGCCGCCCATCGCGCCGGTGTTCGGCTTCGTGCGCCCGCCGGGCTGGGAAAAGGCCGATCCGCAGATTCACGAGGCTTTCGATGAACTGGTCGCGGCCCTCGGAGATCAGGCCTTTGAACTGCCGCTGCCCCCGGTCTTCGATACCGCCGCCGATCAGCGCCGCCTGATCAACTTTGCGGAAATGGCCTATCACTATTACCCCTATTGGCGTGATGCACCCGAAGACCTCGGCCCCGAGGTGCGCAAGGCGATCGAAGAGGGCAACAAGGTACTGGCCCGCGATTATCAATCCGCCAAGGACCTGCCAAAAGTTCTGACCGCCGCGCTCGAAGAGCTGCTGACCCGCTGCGACGTGATCCTCTGCCCCTCCGCGACCGGGCCGGCCCCCAAGGGGCTCGACACGACGGGGGATCCGATCTTCAATGGGCTATGGACGTTCTGCGGCAACCCCTGCATCAGCCTGCCGCTTTTGACATCTCGCGAAGGGCTGCCCATCGGCGTCCAACTGGTCGGTGAACATGGCAACGACGGCCGTCTGCTGCGCAGCGCACAGTGGCTGTTCAACTGGGCCGATCAGGCATCGTAATGAGGAATAGGATATGAACCGCATACTCGCACTGATTGCCTTTATCGCGATCACGATTTTCCTGCTGATCCTCGCGGTCGAGGTGCCCAGCATCGATCTGGTCATCGTCATCGCCATCACGCTAGGCTTCGTGGCCTTCGATTTCTTTACCTCCAGCGGCAAGCGAAAATAGCCCATGGGAAAGCCAGTCATCTGGATAACCCGGACCCTTTCGGACGCGACGCTCGATCGGGCCCGGCGGGATTACGAGGTGATCTGGGATGCCGCCGACAGACCCGGCAGCGCCGAGGACATCATCGCCATGAGCGCGAAGGTCGATGGCATGATCCCGTGCCATTCTGAGCATTTCTCTGCCGAGGTTGCCGCGCAACTGGACCCGCGGCTCAGGATCATCGCCAATCATTCCGTGGGGGTCGATCACTGCGACCTGCCCGCCCTCAGGGACAAGGGCATCACCGTCACCAACACGCCGGGCGTTTTATCCGATGCGACCGCCGAACTGGCCATGATGCTGATGCTGGGTGCCGCCCGCCACGCCATCGCGGGGGACCGGATGGTGCGCAGCGGCGACTGGCAGTCGTGGTCGCCCGCGCTTCTGGTCGGCAAACAGGTGTCCGGCGCGCGACTGGGTATCGTCGGGATGGGCGGTGTCGGTCAGGCCTTCGCGCGGAAGGCGCGGGGCTTCGACATGGATATCCACTATCACAACCGGCGGCAGCTCCCCGCGGAGGAGGAATGCGGCGCCACCTTCCACGCCGATCTGGACAGCCTGCTCGAAGTTTCGGATTTCCTGTCGCTCCACTGTCCGGCCACCCCGGAAACCACCGGCCTGATGAACGAGTCGCGGCTGGCCAAATTGCCCAAGGGCTGCGTGATCGTGAATACCGCGCGGGGGTCCCTGGTGGACGAGGACGCATTGCTCGCCGCCGTCAAATCCGGCCATGTCGCGGGCGCGGGGCTCGACTGTTTTCAGACAGAACCCGGCGGCAACCCGCGTTTCGCGGAGCATGACAACATCATGATGATGCCGCATGTGGGCAGCGCGACCGTCCGCACACGCGACGCGATGGGCTTCAAAGCGCTCGATAACCTCGATTGCTTTTTCAGCGGCAAAGAACCACCGAACCCGGTCTAGGAAGTAGCGGGGCGAAGGTGCCCATTGCCCCGCCCACCGGTAGGTCATTCGGACGAGTGAGCGTTCGAACCCTTTTCATGATGGCCGTCGCTGCCCTCGTCGGCTTGGCTTTGCTCTTTATCCGACCCGCCGGACGAACCGTGGTGTCCGCCGCCCTCCTTGGCCTTTTCTTCCCGCAGTTCTGCGTAACGTTCCGGCTTCATATCGGGCAACCGCTCGACGAAGGAGACGATTTTCCAGATATCTTTGTCCGCATGGGTATCGCCAATCGCGGGCATGCCGGTCAATTTGATCCCGTTGCGGACAATCCAGAAGATTTCGGCAGAATTCCATTTGCCCGCAGCCTCGGAAAGAGAGGGCGGCTTTGGCAAAAGACCCTTGGCCCATTCGGCGCGCTCAATTCCCGGCCCGCCGTGGCAATGCACGCACATCGCGTCAAAGCTTGAGAACCCGGTTTCGGGATCGCCATTCGAAAAGCCCGCGGGCACCACGACCGATTGGGCGTTCCCCTTTACCGAGTTTTCCATATTGGTCTTGAGCGCCCACCTCATCACATCCGCATGAGGATCCGTGGCCGCTACATTATATCCGCCAGTCCGGATCGTCCCCCATGCGACAATAGCCAAAAGGGCGATGGCAGTGATCATTCCAAACAGAAATTTCATCATTAACCTAAACTCCTCCCACCTATGGGTGAACGTCGCGAACATGCATTCGTTCCTCCAAGGAGCCGTCGTGCAAAGGGTTCACGCAGCCTAGCAGGCGGGGCACGAGCGGCGATCACGGCGGAATAACGCAGGGCGATCCTTCCGGATTCATTTGTAAATGAAGCAAAAATCTCCAATGCTACATATGAGGGAATGTCATCTCCGGTCACAACGAAGGGAATGTGGCGGGGATCTTACCGGAACCGCGCCTTTCACCGCTCCGGTTGCGCGCATGACCGTCGCGCCCCAAAACCGACAGTTTTCAAGAAACTGAGTTGGCGCCGCATTGGCCCGCCAACGAGTCTCGAACCCGTGTAAACATTAAAGGAGACGCGTAATGACACATTCCGATCATCACCCCACGATCAGCTGGAAAGCGGCTATCTACGCCGGCCTGATCGCCGGGCTGGTATTCATCGTCATGGAGATGGTTCTGGTCGCTCTCGTCGGCGGGGGCAGCCCGCTCGGACCACCAGCGATGATCAGCGCCATCGTTCTGGGCCCCGAAGTCTTGCCCGAACAGGGCACGCCGCCGGAATTCAACATGAGTGTCTTCCTGACAGGTCAGATCGTTCACTTCGTCCTGTCGGTCATCCTCGCCGTGATCTTCGTCCTGATCGTGAGCCGAATGGCACTTGGAACCGGGGCGCTTATCGGCATCGGCGTGGTTTACGGGATCGTTGTTTACCTAGTCAACTTTTACGGAATGACAGCGATATACCCATGGTTCGCCATGGCCCGTAACGCCATCACCTTCTCCAGCCATATCGTCTTCGGCGCGGTGCTGGGGTGGTCCTACGGTGCGTTGCGCGTCGGCAGGGCCTGACCCAAAGCGAAAACTGACGGACCAGCAAAAACTCTGGTCCGTCTATCTGCCCTGCCCTGCAGACCGCAGTGGCCCTTGACTTCAGCCCCCTACCCGGCCGCGTTCGAGCGGACGGCAGCCATGAGGTCATGGAAACGGTCGCCTTGGATCAGCACATGGTCCCGCATGGCACGTTCCGCCAGTACGTCATCCCCCGAACGAATGGCATCGACGATGGCCTGATGCTCATTAAACGAGCGTTTGATGCGGTTCCTCACCTGTAACTGGATCCGCCGGTAGGGCTGCAGCATCGCGTGCAGCCTCGTTGCCTCCTGCGTCAGGAAGGCATTGTGGGTGGCGCGATAGATACAGGCGTGAAAAGCCGTATTTTCCGCGTAATAGGCATCGAACATTTCCCGCTCAGCAAGGGTGCGGCAGGCATCGTGACGGCTTTGCAGTTCCGAAAGCTCGGCTTCCGTGATGCGTCGCGCGGCCAGTCGCGCGCAGACCGCTTCCATCTCCGCCATGGCCTCAAACCGCTCGGTCAGTTCTTCGGCGTTCCATTCCGAGACGAAAGTGCCCTGCTTTGAATGGATGCGCACCAGCCCGGAGGCTTCAAGTTGCTGCAGCGCATCCCGGATCGGAGTGCGCGAGCAGTCGAACTCCTGCGCCAGCGCGACAGGATCGAGCCGCGTACCGGGGGAGAACCGCCCATCCACGATGGCATTTTCCAACGCCTCACGGATACGCGCGGTATTCGAAGCACCTGTCATCGGGTCTCACTCCCTTCAGAACCGTGTCCATACATATATTACCTTATCAAATATACCATCGCCGTTTCTGTTGTATACAACAGAATATATCATGTGTATAACTACGGGGAATCGATCCCGGGGGGGTTCTCATGGCGCAGTCGAACATCGCATTTCTGAACGAACTCCTGCACAGCGTCGGGTCGCGGATGCGCCAGAACAGGTTCGCCAAACCCAGCCGGGAAAAGGCGGCCGTCCAGATCGGCAAAAGCTGCGCGGACCTGTTGCGCCGTACGGGCGAAGCGTCACAGATCGCCGTGGCCGAACAGGCCCTTGCCGCCTATACCCAACTGACCGAAGACGAAAAGCTACAGTTCTTCCAGTCGCTTCTTCACGATTACGGCGCAGAACCGGCAGAGGTGCGCCGCGCCTTCGCAACGTGGGACGCAGACCCTACACAAAGCGCGCTGGCCGCCCTGTTCAACGCGGTGGAGCCAAAGCGCCAGTCTCTGCTACGCGCTCTCAACCAGGCGCCCGGCGCGACCCTGCAACTGGTGCGGATGCGTCAGGATCTCTTGCGGCTGATCCGCAAAACACCCGACCTCGCACCGCTGGATGCCGATTTCAGCCATCTCTTTGCCTCCTGGTTCAATCGCGGATTCCTCGTGATGCGAAAGATCGACTGGCATTCACCTGCCGCTATTCTCGAAAAACTCGTGAGCTACGAAGCCGTTCACGAGATCCGGGATTGGGACGATCTGCGCCGCAGGCTCGATCCGCCGGACCGCAGGTGCTACGGGTTCTTCCACCCCGCCACCGGGGACGAGCCGCTGATTTTCGTCGAGGTCGCGCTTTGCCACGGTATCCCCGATGCGATCGGGCCGCTGCTGTCCGAACGCCAACAAAGTGCCGAGCACCCGGATACCGCGGTGTTCTATTCGATCAGCAATTGCCAGCCGGGGCTCAAAGGCGTGTCCTTCGGCAACTTCCTGATCAAACAGGTGGTCAGCGATCTTTCAGGCGAATTGCCCCATATCCGCAATTTCGCCACGCTGTCGCCGGTGCCGGGTTTCGCCGCATGGCTGGTCGCCCAATCGGACCCGGAGGCGGAGCGCCTGACAGCCGAACTGCAAGAGGCGGATTGGCAAAGCGACCCTGAACTGCGCGACAGGCTCGAACCCGCGGTCAAAGGATGGGCCGCGCAATATATAACGCAAGCCAAGAATGAGACGGGTGCGCCCGCCGATCCGGTGGCGCGGTTCCACCTTGGCAACGGCGCCTCTGCCCACAGGCTCAACTGGCCCGGCGATCTTGCCGAAAGCGCGCTGGCCCGCGCCCACGGCGTGATGATCAACTACCTCTACGAACACGACCGGATCGAAGCGCGGCACGAAGCATTCGCCAACGATGGAACCGTGGCCTGCGGCCCGGACCTGCGCCGCACCCTGAAACAGCATAGAACCACACCGGCCTAGAACGGTGCCGGTCGAAAAAGCGAGATTGAAAATGTTTTCAACCATTCACGACCAGTTCGAAGCGCGCTGCGAAGAGCACGGCGAAAAACTGTTGTTCGAGCGGCGCGATCAGCCGGACATCACATTTGCCGAAGCCCGCGACAATGTGCACCGTTACGTCTCTGTCCTTAGCGAATTGGGCGTGCGGCCCGGGGATCGTGTCGCAGTTCAGGTCGAAAAGAGCGCCGAAGCGGTGCTTTTGTATCTGGCCTGCCTTCGGGCGGGTGCTGTCTTTCTGCCGCTGAACACCGCATATACCGCGCCGGAAGTCGATTATTTCCTCAACGATGCCGAACCGCGGCTCTTTGTCTGCGACCCGGGGCAAACAGCCCATCTGCAACGCGCCTCCGCCAGCCTGTCGGTGGAAACACTGGGGCCGAAGGGCGAAGGCACCCTGCCCGACCGCGCCGCGAAAGCCACGCCATCCGCCGAAGCCGCAGGGCGAACGGCGGAGGATCCGGCGGCCATTCTCTATACATCCGGCACCACGGGCCGGTCGAAGGGCGCCGTTCTCACCCATGGCAACCTTGCCTCCAACGCCGAGGCGCTGAACGACATCTGGCGCTTCACCGGCGAGGACCGGCTGATCCACGCGCTACCGATCTTTCACGCGCACGGGCTGTTCGTGGCCTGCAACATGGCGCTGACATCGGGTGC
>NZ_LWGH01000254.1:0-11937 GCF_001635395.1 Sulfitobacter sp. HI0129
AACGCCAGAAGGAACAGGGCCACGATCGCCGCACCGACGGTGGCGTACCACCATATCTGACGCGCGCCGATATCCGCCGCCGCCACGCCCGGAACCTCTGGCGCGAGCGAAAAGCCGGGGGCGAGGTGAAAGGCGATGAACCCCCCTATCCCCCAAAGGATGCCCCACCGGCCGTTGGCCATGCTCCCGCGCTCCTCGCCAAGGCTCATGGCCGCGACGAGCACCAGCGCATAGCCGGTGTAGATCAGCATGCTGAACACGATGCTCAATCCGTCCCGCACAGGATCGATGGCCGCCCAGCCGAGGTTCACCGGGGCAGGGTCGGACCCGAAATGGGACAAGGTTCCATTTTCGAACAGTTCGGCCTGCAAAAGAACCGGCTGCACAAACGCCAACTGCAGCAGACCCGCTATCAGGCCTGCCGCAGCGCCAGCGAACAACGCGCTGACGACAAATCTGGAAATCATATCAGTGGCAGGGGAAGCCGGTCGCGTGGCGCACGTCATGGGCCGCGTCGTGCAGCGCGGCGGCCTGTACGTGCCCGGTGAGCGTGATCAGCGTCACGCCCAGAACGGCAACGAAAGCCGCGGGAATGAAGCGCGTGCCGCTCACACCGAGGGTCTGGATCATGGTTGTCATATCGGTCTCCTTACCGTCACACCCGACGGCCAATTGCGTTTCTTCGCCTGGCAGGTCTCCTGGCTCGCGGGTCGTGGCCCCTGCCCGCCTTCCCCACCCTTCCGGGCAAGTGGCATCATTGGCATCGGCTCACCGCTTACAGTCGCGGGGGCGGCTCCGGCTTCCGGATCGATGGATCCCTTACCGAATTCCCTTTTCAGTTCCACGCAGATGCGCTTTTCGGAACACCAAGCTCGCTCAATTACGCATTTTGACCCATCTCTGGCAAGGTCTCTTTGCGACAATCCGCGCCCCGGGAGCGGAACGCAGATGGCAAAATCGCCCGTTGGCCGCCATAAGGGGCGGGCGGGCGAAGAGCTATCCGCGCTTTTTCGAGCCGGTGCAGGATGCCAACGAACCGAACGACACTTGCGATTCTCTACTCCCTGCTGGCGCTGGTCCTCTTTGACGGCATGGGGCTGATCATCAAGCGCCTGTCAGCGGACTACGGCGCGGCGGAACTGTCGGCCTATCGCAATCTCTGTGGCCTGATACCTGCGGCAATCGCGCTGTGGTCGTCGAAGGACTGGCACGCGAAGGGCCGTCAGCTTGGCATGCGGCAATGGCGGTTTGCCCTGATGCGGGGCGTCGTGCTGACCTTTGCGCAGTATTTCTTCTATCTTTCCCTCGGCTTGCTGAGCTTTGCGACCGCATCCACGATCACCTACGCCAGCGCGCCCTTCGCTGTCGCTTTGGCCGTGCCGCTGCTGCGTGAGCAGGTAGGCTGGATCCGCTGGGCCTCGGTGATCGTGGGATTCGTCGGGGTCGTGATGGTGGTGGGGCCGGGCCGCGACAGCTTTTCCCCCGCCGCCCTGCTGCCACTGGCCGCCGCGGCCTGTTACGCGCTGACAGGAGTTACCGCGCGGATGATGGACGACGAGGTGCCGACCGCGCTCATCAATCTCTATTCCTCAGGGGTGGCGGCATTGGGTTCGCTGCTACTCGCATTCGTCAGCACCGGGTTCAGTCCGCTGGCACAGCTCTCCGATCTGGGTTGGATCCTGGCGATGGGCACCTTCGGCGGGATCGCCGTTCTGCTTCTGATCGCGGCCTACCGGATGACGGAACAGAGCAACCTTGCCCCCTTCAGCTATTTCGGCATCCCGATCGCTTTCGTGCTGGGCTGGGCATTCTACGGCGAAACCCCTTGGGCAGAGTTGTTCCCGGGGGCGCTGCTGATTGCCGGGGGCGGCCTGCTGATCGTGTGGCGAGAGCGGCAGGCACGGCGTGCGGAACTAATGGCCCGCGGCGCACTTTCTTCAGACGACGACCTCTAGCGCGGGCTGGTCGCCCACGCCGAACACACGCTTGTAGCGCTCTATTTCCGCTTCGGGGCCCATCGCCTTGTTGGGGTTGTCCGATAGCTTGACCGTAGGCCGGCCATTCGCGCTGACCGCCTTGCACACAAGGCTGAAGGGCGCGAGCGCATCATCGGGCACCAGCCCACGGAAATCATTGGTCAACAGGGTGCCCCAGCCAAAAGATACCTTCACCCGTCCGGCGAATTTCGCGTGAAGCTCGTGTATCTTCGCCACGTCCAGACCGTCACTGAAGATCACGCGTTTCTCCGCCGGGTTCTCGCCGCGCGCCTTCCACCAGTCGATAGCTACATTCGCGGCCGTTTCGGGATCGCCGCTATCGACGCGGATGCCGGTCCAACCCGCCAGCCAGTCCGGTGCGTTGTCCAGAAACCCCTTGGTGCCGTAGGTGTCCGGCAGGATGATGCGCAGGTTACCCTCGTGTTCATCGTGCCAGTCCGACAGAACCGTATAAGGCGCGCGGGCCAGTTCGGCATCGCTTTCGGCCAGCGCGGCATAGACCATGGGCAATTCATGGGCATTGGTGCCGATTGCCTCCACCTCGCGGTGCATGGCGATCTTGCAGTTCGACGTGCCGGTGAAGGCACTGCCCAACCCTTCGCGCATGGCCTGCACGCACCAGTCCTGCCACAGGAAACTGTGCCTGCGGCGGGTGCCGAAATCGGCGATGGTCAGGCCTTCGATCTCGCGCAGGGCTTCGATCTTTTCCCACACCCGCGTCATCGCGCGGGCATAGAGCACCTGAAGCTCGAACTTGCCCATTCCGTCCAGAACCGACCGGCCCCGCAATTCCATCAGCACCGCAAGCGCCGGAATTTCCCACAGCATGACTTCGTGCCACTTGCCTTCGAAGGTCAGCTCGTATTGATCGCCGCGCCGCTCCAGATGATAGGGCGGCAGGCGCAGGCCCTCGAACCATTCCATGAAATCGGGCCGGAACATCTGCCGCTTGCCGTAAAAGGTATTCCCCCGCAGCCATGTCGATTCCCCCCGGCTGAGGGAGAGTGAGCGGATATGATCGAGCTGCTCGCGCAATTCGCCTTCGTCGATCAGTTTCGCCAGCGGGACATGCGTGGACCGGTTGATCAGGCTGAAAGTAACTTGCGTATCCGGCTTGTTGCGGAAGATCGACTGGCACATCAGCAGCTTGTAGAAATCGGTATCGATCAGCGAACGAACGATGGGGTCGATCTTCCACTTGTGATTCCAGACGCGCGTGGCGATGTCGACCATGGTTCAATCCCGAAAAAGCTGGTTATTTGTGGCGAGGTACCGGGCGAAGGGCAAGGGCCGCGCCCTCGGCCCGTCTGTTCAGGCCAGCACGACGCCCGCCTCACGCATGTGTGCCCTTGCCTGCGCCAGCGAACCGTCGAGGTCGATGGCCCGGCACAGATCCTCGCGCACTTCGACGTCGAAACCCAGCCGCGCCCCGTCCAGCGCGGAATAGGCGACACAGAAATCGGTCGCGAGACCGACCATCAGCAAACGGTCGATCCCGCGCGACCGCAGATATCCTTCGAGACCTGTGGGCGTTTCGTGATCGTTCTCGAAAAAGGCGGAATAGCTGTCGATGGCGGGGTTGTACCCTTTGCGCAGGATAAGATCGGCCCGCTCAGCCTGAAGCGTGCCGTGAAACTGCGCCCCAAGGCTGCCCTGAATGCAGTGATCCGGCCAGAGCACCTGCGGACCATAGGGCATTTCGATCACTTCATAGGGCGCGCGGCCCGGATGGCTTGACGCGAAGGAGGAATGGCCCGCCGGGTGCCAGTCCTGCGTGAGGATCACGGCATCCACTTCGGCCATCAGGCTGTTGATCCCCTGCACGATCGCTTCGCCGCCGGGCACTGCCAACGCGCCCTCGGGGCAGAAATCCTTCTGTACGTCGATCACGACCAATGCCTGCATTCCGTATCGTCCCTTGCGATGTTCGGCGGCAGCCTAGACGGAACAACCGCCGTATGTAAGGCCGGTTTTGGCCTGTGGCCTCTTGCGCGACCCCGGCACGGCGGCCTATCTGACCGGCCATGTATACCATCGCCGCCCTTTATCACTTCACCCGGTTCGACGATCCGGCCGCGCTGCGGCCCGACCTTCTGGCGCTGTGCGAAACCCAAGAGGTCAGAGGCACGCTTTTGCTGGCCCGCGAAGGGATCAACGGCACCATCGCCGGGCCCAGGGCGGGGATCGACGCGGTTCTGGCGCATCTGCGGGGCCTGCCCGGATGCGCTGATCTGGAGTGGAAGGAATCGACCGCCCGCAGCGCCCCCTTCGGCAAGCTCAAGGTGCGCCTGAAGCGGGAGATCGTCACGATGGGACAGCCCGATGTGGACCCGATGCAAGGCACGGGCCACTACGTCGCCCCGGCGGACTGGAACGCCCTGATCGGACAACCCGATGTTGTCGTGATCGACACCCGCAACGACTACGAGGTGGCCATCGGCACCTTCGACGGCGCCGTCGATCCCCGGACAGCCAGCTTCGGGGAATTTCCCGAATGGTGGGAAAAGAACCGGGATCGGTTCGCGGGCAAGAAGATTGCCATGTTCTGCACGGGGGGCATCCGCTGCGAAAAATCGACGAATTACCTTCTCGGCCAAGGGGTGGAGGAGGTCTTTCACCTCAAGGGCGGGATTTTGAAATACCTTGAGGACGTCCCACAGGAACAAAGCCGCTGGCAGGGTGACTGCTTCGTTTTCGACAACCGCGTCAGCGTCAGCCACGGGCTCGCAGAAGGGCCGCATATCCTCTGCCACGGGTGCCGGCGGCCCATCCTGCCCGAAGACCGGGAGCGCCCTGAATACGAGCCGGGCGTCTCCTGCCACCATTGCCATGCGGAAACCTCCGACGCGGACAAGGCGCGTTTCCGCGAACGGCAGCGCCAGTTGACCCTGCAGCGACAGCGGGCGGCAAAGGTCGATCCCGGACAACGCGAAGGGGGCGGGACTTAGCGGTCCGCCAGTGCGAAAGCTGCATAAGCCGGTGGCATGACGGCACGGCGGAACCTGCCGAGTTCGAACCGCGACAGCGGTGTTTTCATCGGCTGCGGATAGAGCCGGGAAGGCTTTCTGCCCTGAGCCAGTTCCGCGACGACAGCGCCCGAATAGCTGCCCATCGCCACCCCGTTTCCATGATAGCACAGCGAAGCAAACAGCCCCTCGCGCCCCGGAACCGGCCCAACGAAGGGCATCCGGTCGCGCGCGATGCAAACCATGCCGGACCAGCCATGGGGTGTTTCGACATGCTTCCAAGAGGGAAACATCGCTTCGAAATCCCGGCGCGCCCGTGCCAGCGCGCGTTTTTCGGAACGTGGGTTTGACAGCAGCCCGCCCCGCACGCCGAACAGCATCCGCCTGTCCGGCATCAGGCGAAAGTAATGCAGCAGACGGCGCGTGTCATAGCAGGCCTGTGCGCTGGTCCAGCCCTGCGCGTCCAGTTCCACCTGCGTCAGCGGGCGGGTGACGATGACGCTCGATTGCGTCGGCATGTAGCGCCCGCGCAGCCAGTCCGGCAGGTCCTCGGACGAATAGCCATTCGTCGCCACGATGACCCGCCCCGCCCGAACGCGTCCCTGCGGCGTATCCAGCGAAAATCCGGGGCGGTCGTCGTGTATGGCATGGGCTGGCGTGCCTTCGAAAAGGCGCGCCCCTGCGTCTTCCGCGGCCTTCGCCAGACCTGCGAGGTATTTGCGGGGATTGAGTGCGAAGCCCACCGGCGTGGTCAGCCCGCCATGAAAGCCCGCGTTCATACCCTCTTTGGGGAGGTCCGCGGCCTTGATCAGCCTTGGGGTAACGTCGTAATCCGCCTCGATCTCTTCCGCCTCGCGCTTCATCCCCTCGAAATCCGAAGGGCGATGGGCAAGGCGCGTTTCCCCCTCCGAATGGCGGTCGACGTCGATCCCCAGCTCCCGGATCAGATCCTGCACGAAACGAACCGAGGCCGCCTCCGTCGCGCGCCAATCCCGGCGGCCCTCTGCGCCGAAGCGGGCCTCCAATCCGGCGTTGTCCAGCATACCACCGCCGAGGCAACAGAAACCGCCGTTGCGGCCCGACGCGCCCCATCCGACCCGTTCCGCTTCGAGCACGGCAACCGACACGCCTTCTTTCGCAAGATGCATTGCCGCGGACAAGCCGGTGAACCCGGCCCCGATCACGGCGACGTCGCAAGTTAGATCACCCTGCAGCGTGGGGCGTTCCGGCAGGTCGCACGTCCGATCCCACCAGCAGTTTGCCCGGGGGGCGGCGCTATAGGCGAAACCGGAATAGATGCGCTTCATCCCGATGCCCGTTCCGCCGCCTGCGCCTCCTTCTGGGCGCGCAGGCTGGCCCGCTTGCTGATGAGCGATGCGGTGATCACCCCGGTGGCCACAATCGCGATCATGATGGTGGAGAGCGCGTTGATCTCGGGCGAAACGCCGAGCCGCACTGCGGAGAAGATCTTAATCGGCAGTGTCGTGGCCGAAGGTCCGGCGGTGAACGACGCGATCACGAGGTCATCGAGACTGAGGGTGAAAGCCAGCAGCCAGCCCGCGATGACGGCAGGCGCGATGATCGGCAGGGTCACGAGCCGGAAGGCATCCCACGCAGAACATCCCAGATCCAGCGCCGCTTCCTCCAGCGAGCGATCGAAGGAAACCAGCCGCGAGGATACGACGACAGAAACGTAGCACATGGAAAACGTCGTATGGGCCAGAACGATGGTCAGCACGCCCCTGTCCAGACCGATCCCGATAAAGAGCAGCAGCAGCGACAGGCCGGTAATGACCTCCGGCATGACGAGAGGGGCGTAGATCATTCCCGAGAACAACGTACGCCCCAGAAAGCGCCCCCCGCGTACCAGAACATAAGCTGCCATCGTTCCCAGCAATGTCGCCAAGGTGGAGGACATCAACGCCACCTTCAGCGTTACCCATGCGGCGCCGAGGAAGGCTTCGTTCTGGATCAATTCGCCGTACCACCGGGTGGAAAATCCCGCCCATACCGTTACCAGTTTGCTGGCGTTGAAGCTGTAGATCACGAGGATCAGCATCGGCAGGTACAGAAAGGCGAATCCGAGGGTCAGGGAGGTGACGTTGAACCATGAAAGACGTCTCATGCCTCGGCCTCCGCCTGTTTCTGCTGGTTGCGCTGGAACAGCACGATCGGCACGATGAGGATCAAGAGCAGGATCACCGCCACCGCAGAGGCCACCGGCCAGTCACGGTTGTTGAAGAACTCCTCCCACAGAACCTTGCCGATCATCAGCGTGCCCGAACCACCCAGCAGCGACGGGATCACGAATTCGCCCAAGGCCGGGATAAAGACGAGGAAGCAACCCGCAATGATTCCGTTGCGGCTGAGCGGCACGGTCACCAGCCAGAAGGCCTGCGTGCGCGAACAGCCCAGATCCTCCGCCGCTTCGATGAGCGATTCGTCCATCCGGTCGAGGGCGGCGTAGATGGGCAGGATCATAAAGGGCAGATAGGTATAGACGATCCCGATATAGACGGCGACATTGGTGTTCAGGATCGTCAGCGGCTCCCCAATCAGGCCAAGCCACATCAGGAACTGGTTCAGCAAACCTTCGCTGCTGAGAATCCCCATCCACGCGTAAACCCGGATGAGGAACGAGGTCCAGAAGGGCAGGATCACCAGCATCATCAGCGTCGGGCGCCATTCTTCGGGCGCGCGGGCCATCCCGTAGGCGATGGGATACCCGACCAGAAGCGTCATGAAGGTGGAGAGCGCTGCGATCTGCAGCGAACTAAGGTAGGCCTTCCAATACAGGTCGTCCGAGGCAAGGAAGACGAAATTCTCGAAATCGAGCTGGCTGATCAGCTCGGCAATTCCGTCCTTGAAGGTCGGGGTATAGGGCGGGATCGCCAGCGCGATATCCGACAGGGAAATCTTGAAGACGATCAGGAACGGGACGAGAAAGAGCAGCAGCAGCCAGAGATAGGGCACTGCGATCAGGAGGGCGCGACGCATCAGCATGTCCCGCTCCTTCCGGGTTGGATATCGAGGCGGCGCATCATTCGGCCAGCAGCACGCCTGCGGTGGCGCTCCAACTGATCCAGACCGGATCTTCCCATGTGATGTCCCGGCGGGCGATGCGACGTGTATTCGCGGTTTGCGCCTTGATGACCTGACCACCCGGCAGTCCGACATGATAGGTGCTGAGGTTGCCAAGATAGGCGATGTCCAGAACCTTCCCCTCCATCGCGTTGTCGGCATTGTCGGGGCGGTCGGTGCTGATCGCGATCTTTTCGGGCCGGATTGCCAGATGCGCCGTCTGCCCGTCGCTGAAGGGCGCGGAGGAGGTCGCGGTGACGGGGGCTACACCCTCGTGCCAGAGCACTTCGTACCGGTCTTCGCCGACCGGTTTCGCCCGCCCTTCGAGAATGTTCACATCACCGATGAAGTCGGCGACATAGACCGAATTGGGGTATTCGTAGATATTGGCCGGGGTCGCGACCTGTATGATCCGCCCCTCGTCCATGACGGCCACGCGGCTTGCAACTGTCATCGCCTCTTCCTGATCGTGGGTAACGATCACGAAGGTCGTGCCGGTGCTTTCCTGAATATCCATCAGCTCGAACTGGGTGTCCTGCCGCAATTTCTTGTCGAGCGCACCGAGCGGTTCGTCGAGCAGCAAAAGCTTGGGCGCCTTCGCAAGGCTGCGCGCCAGCGCCACGCGCTGCCGCTGCCCGCCGGAAATCTGATGCGGTTTGCGCTGGGCGAACTTTTCAAGCCGGGTAAGCTTCAGCATCTCGGCCACGCGGGCCTCTATCCGTTCCTTGTCCATCTTGTCGCGCTTGAGACCGAAGGCGATATTTTCCCGGACGCTCAGATGCGGGAAGAGCGCATAGGACTGGAACATCATGTTCACGGCCCGCTTGTTCGGCGGCACGGGCACGATGTTCTGGCCGGAAAGTTCGATGGTCCCGCGGGTCGGGTTTTCAAAACCCGCGAGCATGCGCATCATCGTCGTCTTGCCGCAGCCCGAGGGACCCAGCAGCGCGAAGAATTCCTGCGTGTAGATATCCAGCGACAGATCGTCGATGGCGACGAATTCACCGAATTTCTTGGTAACATTCTCAAACCGGATCAGCGGCTTTTCGTTCGGGTCGTCCCATGGAGCGAAGATGGTCTGGCTCAACGAAGAATTCCTTGCGTGACACTTGCGTGCTTCGTGAAAAAGGGGCGGGACCTTGCGGCCCCGCCCCCTGCGTATTGTCCCGATTCAGGTGCCCGACTTGACCTTGGTCCACATGCGGGTGACGACCCGCTGCAATTTGGGATCGTAGGGGCTGGTGGTGTAGAGGTTTTCCAGCGTCGCCTCGTCCGGGTAGATCGCCGGATCGCCGATCACGTCCTCTTCCAGGAATTCCTGGGACGCCTTGTTGCCGTTGGCGTAATAGACGTAGTTGGATGCCTTCGCCATGTTCTGCGCGTCCATGATGAAGTTCAGGAACTTGTGCGCGCCCTCGGGATTGGGGGCATCGACGGGGATCGCCATGTTGTCGAACCACATCAGGGCGCCTTCTTTCGGCGCGTAATATTCGATCTCTACCCCGTTGTCGGCTTCGGCGGCACGGTCGCGGGCCTGCAGGATGTCACCCGACCAGCCGAAGGCCACGCAGATGTCGCCGTTGGCCAGCGCGTTGATGTATTCCGAGCTGTGGAACTTCTGGACATAGGGCGCCACGGCGGCCAGGACGGGCTCCGCCTTTTCGATCGTGTCGACATCCTGGCTGTCGGGGTCCTCACCCAGATAGGCCAGAGCGGCGGGGATCATCTCGACCGGAGCGTCGAGGAAATGCACACCGCATTCCGACAGCTTTTCCATGTTGGCCGGATCGAAGATCAGGGACAGGGAACCAACGGGCGCATCCTCGCCCAGCACTTCCTTGACCTTGTTGATGTTCACACCGATGCCGGTGGTGCCCCACATGTAGTTGATGGCGTATTCGTTGTTCGGATCATATTTGCTGACCCGGTCTTCGATGACGTCCCAAAGGTTTTCCCGGTTCGGTAGCTTCGACTGGTCCAGCTTCTGGAAGGCACCGGCGCTGATCTGGCGCTGCAGGAACGTACCGGACGGCACCACGACGTCGTAACCGGACCCGCCGGCCAGCATCTTGGTTTCCAGAACCTCGTTGCTGTCAAATACATCGTAGACCAGATCGATGCCGGTTTCCTGCTCGAACTGGTCGAGCAGCGATTCGTCGATATAGTCGGACCAGTTGTAGACGCGCACCTCTTCGGCGACGGCCGTTGTTGCCATGAGCGTCGCAGCGGCGACACTGCTCATCAAACGGTAATTCATCTGTTACTCCCTTCATGTGGCCGGGTTGTCACCGGCTTTCGCCAATTTGATCAAGTTTTGCCTCTTGCGGCAAGATGATTTATGCTTTCACGCGTAATCCACCCGGTAAAGGATGTAGCATACGTGAAAAAATGGGCAGCACGATGAAGCAGGAACCGACCATGAAAATGCAGACCCTGCCTTCGGCCGAGGCGGCGAAGATGCCCGCCCATCAGCATGTCTACGAACGCCTGCGCCAGTTGATCCTGTTCGGAGATCTGGCGCCTGGTCAGGCTGTTACCATCCAAGGGCTGGTCGAGCGGCTGGATGCCGGGATGACCCCGGTACGCGAAGCTTTGCGCCGCCTGATTTCAGAAGGCGCGCTGACCCATCAGGGCAACCGCAGGGTCACGGTGCCCGTGCTGACCCCGCTGTGCATGGAAGAGCTGGGATTCATGCGCGAAGCGCTCGAACCGGAGCTTGCCCGGCGCGCGACGGGCTTGATCGAATCGCCCCAGATCAACGCTCTTACTGCCTGCGACGAGGCCTTGAACGCGGCAATCGACCGGGGCGACGTGAACGGCTACCTGACCCATAACTACCAGTTTCACAGCCTGATCAACGCTGCCGCAAACGCACCGATCATGGCCGCCACGGTTGACCAGCTCTGGCTCCGGTTCGGCCCTTCGCTGCGGGTGATTTGCGGTCGTTTCGGCACGAGCAACCTGCCCGACAAACATGCCGACCTTCTCGACGCCATCGCCCGCCGGGATGCCGACGGCGCCGCCCGCGCCATGGCAGAAGACGTGGCCCAGGGCATGCGGCAGATCGCGGCGGCATTCGAAAACTGATCTGCCAGTCGGTTATTCGATTTGACAGCGCGTAATTTGATCATATTCTGCAAGCCAAGCATTTACGCGCCCCAGACATAACCCGGAATACAAGGTGCCCCCCATGTCAGCCGTCACGAATCATCTGCCGACCTCCGAACTTCAGGCGCTGGACGCCGCACATCACATGCATCCCTTCACCACCAACGACGAACTGGCGGAAAAAGGCGCGCGCATCATCACTCGGGCCAAGGGCGTTTACCTGACCGACAGCGAAGGCCATCAGATCCTCGATGCGATGGCGGGCCTGTGGTGCGTCAACCTCGGCTACGGGCGGGAAGAGATGGGCCGCGTCGCGGCACGCCAGATGAACGAACTGCCGTTCTACAACACCTTCTTCCAGACAACCCACGTCCCCGCCATCGCTCTGGCAAAGGAACTTGCGGATCTGGCGCCGGATGACCTGAACCACGTCTTCTTTGCCGGGTCGGGGTCAGAGGCGAACGATACGAATATCCGGATGGTCCGCACCTATTGGGCTGAAAAGGGACAACCCGACAAGAGCCACATCATCAGCCGGAAGAACGCCTATCACGGCTCTTCCATGGGGTCCGGCAGCCTTGGCGGGATGGCGTTCATGCATGAACAGGGCGGCATGCCCATCCCCGGAATCCACCACATCAACCAACCCGACTGGTGGTCCGAAGGCGGAGATCAGAGCCCCGAAGACTTCGGCCTTGCCCGGGCGCAGGAACTGGAGGCGAAGATCCTCGAACTCGGCCCCGAAAAGGTCGCCGCCTTCATCGGGGAACCGGTGCAGGGTGCGG
>NZ_LWGH01000255.1:0-7900 GCF_001635395.1 Sulfitobacter sp. HI0129
CCTCGACACTCCGGCGGGAAGGGGCCAGTCTGCCCCTGCGTCACCCGATACCCCGAGGAGGAACCATGGCCCCGATCACCGTCTTTGCCGCCCGCGAGATATTGACCATGGACCCCAACCGCCCCCGCGCCAGCCATGTGGCGGTGCGCGATGGCGAGATCCTCGCCGTGGGCGGCGCGGATTGCGCGGACGCATGGGGGCCGGTGACCCATGACGACAGCCTTGCCCATGCGGTGCTGATGCCCGGTTTTGTCGAAGGTCATGCGCATTTGATGGCCGGGGCCATGTGGCGCTATGCCTATGCGGGCTATCACGACCGGATCGATCCCGACGGCACGCTCTGGCCCGGGCTTACGGACCTTGACGCGGTGATCGGCGGATTGCGCGACTACGCCGGGGGGCTGGCCCCGGAGGAGCCGCTGGTGGGCTGGGGGTTCGATCCCATCTTCCTCGACGAAGAGCGGCTGTCGCGCAGGCATCTCGACCTGATCGACGCGGAGCGGCCCATCGCGATCATCTATTCCAACTTCCACCTGATGTGCGTGAACTCGGCGGCGCTCGACCTTGTGGGCTATGACGAGACGACCAATGCCGAGGGCGTCATCAAGGATGACAGCGGCAAGCCCACCGGCGAGTTGCAGGAGATGGCCGCGATGTTCCCCATCATGCGGCGGCTCGGCATCGACTTTCGCGGCCTCAGCCAGGAGGAGGGCGCCATCCGTGCCTATGCGCAGGTCGCCCGCCGTGCGGGGGTGACGACGGTGACGGACCTGTTTTCCCAGATGGAGGACGCCGATCTGGAGGTGATGCTGCGCGTGACCGGGGAGGCGGGCTTTGGCCTGCGGATCGTTCCCGCGCTCGGCGCGCTGGAGGCGCCCACCACCGTGGCGGAGCGCGCCCGGCGCATCGGTCTGCGGTCCACCGACAGGCTGCGCCTCGGTGCGGTCAAGCTGATGACGGACGGGGCCATTCAGGGCTGGACGGCGCGCGTCCGCTCGCCGGGCTATGTGGGTGGGCAGCCCAATGGCATCTGGAACACCGCGCCGGAGCAAATCCACGCGCTGGTCATGGAGTTGCACCGGACGGGCGTGCAGATGCATGTCCATGTAAACGGGGACGAGGCCGCCGAGGTCACGCTCGACGCGATGGAGGCGGCGTTGCGCGCCCATCCGTGGCAGGGTCACCGGCATGTGTTGCAGCACTGCCAGATGATGGACCGGGACCTCTACCGCCGGGCGGCCGAACTGGGATTGTGCTGCAACATCTTTGCCAACCACATCTATTATTTCGGCGATCAGCATGTGGCGCTGACCATCGGGCGCAACCGGGCAGAACGGATGGACGCCGTGCGCACGGCGCTGGACGCGGGCGTGCCCATCGCCATCCATTCCGATGCGCCGGTCACGCCCATGGGGCCGCTATTCACCGCGTGGTGTGCCGTCAACAGGCGGACCATGTCGGGCGAGGTGCTGGGTGAAGCGCAGTGCATCGGGGTGGAGGAGGCGCTTTTCGCGATCACGATGGGGGCCGCCTATACGCTGAAGCTGGATGGCGAGATCGGCAGTATCTCCGTCGGCAAGCGCGCCGATTTCGTGGCGCTGGGGCAGAACCCGGTGGAAGTGGACACCATGGCGCTGAAGGACGTGCCCGTCCTTGGCACGGTGTTCGGCGGGCAGGTCCAGCTGCTGTGAGCGGGCGGCTGCCGCTCACGGTGATCTCCGGCTATCTCGGGGCCGGGAAGACCACGTTGATCAACCGGCTGCTGGCCGAGGATCACGGGCTGCGGGTGATGATCATGGTGAACGATTTCGGCGCAATCGACATCGACGCGGCGCTGCTGACCTCCCGCGAGGAGGATACGCTGACCTTTGCCAATGGCTGTGTCTGCTGCACCATGGGCGCGGACCTGTTTCAGGCCGTGGGCGACGTGCTGGACAGGGCGGAGCGTCCGGATCATCTGGTGATAGAGGCGTCGGGCATTTCCGACCCCGCGCGCATCGCACAGGTGGCGGAGACAGAGCCGGAACTGGTCTATGGCGGGGTCGTCACCGTGGTGGATGCGGCGCATTACGCGGTGCAAGCGGGTGATGCCCGGATCGGGGCGCAGGTGCGCGCGCAGGTCGCGGCGGCGGATATCCTGCTGATCTCCAAGAGCGATGTGCTGCCCGATGACCTTGCGCGCAGTCTGGCGGCTGAGAGCGCCGCCCCCGTGGCGGTGCTGGCGGAGGTCGCGGCGCTGGCGCCCCTTGTGCTGGGGCAACGCCCGGCGGACATGCCCGTCAGGGGCGGGCTGGGCGGTCATGCGCGGTACATGGCGTGGCAGGTGCAGAACGGCGAGACCATGGAACTGGCCCCCCTGCGCGCGCGGCTCGCCGCACGGCCCGCGGCGCTGCTGCGGCTCAAGGGGTTCGTGGGGCGCGAAGACGGTTCGGCCTGGGAAGTCCATTGCGTGGGGCCGAGCGCCAGCGTCAAACGCGCGACATCACCGGAGGCGGGGGCGCGGACGCGGCTCGTGGGGATCGCGCTGGCCGATACGCTGGGGCAAGCGGAACTGGACGATTGGTGGCGGGGCGCGGCCCCTCCGGGGGGAGTATTTTACAAAGGGTGAAGGCGGCGGTCAGTCTTCGCGCGTCACCTCGGCCTCGCCCGCCTGCATCGGGCCCTCGGCGCGGTCGAACCGCAGGTAGGCCAGGGCCCTGTCCCCGGCCCGGGTCAGCAACTGGCCCGCGGGCTTGCCGTTGGCGGTGATCTCCGTCCCCGGATCGGCGGGGCCCTGAACCGAGACGCGCGCCAGCCCTTTGCGCAGGGCGGTCTTATGCTTCATCCGGGCGGTCACTTCCTGCCCCACGTAGCAGCCCTTGCGGAAATCCACGCCGCCCAGACGTTCGAACCCCATCTCGAGGATGAAGTTATCGGGGCCGAGGTCCACCCCGGCCTCCGGCACCATGGCCGCGACCCGGCGGGCGGTCCAATCGGTATCGTCGCCCGTCTGGGGCGTGTCGCGGTAGGCGCGCCAGCCCATTTCAGGGCTGCGCGGATCGGCATAGCCGTCTTCGGGCGGCGTGCCGATGCCGCGATGCAGATGCAGGCCGGTCGTCTCGATCGTCACATCGGCGCGCAGCTTGTACATGTTGAGCCGGGCGAGCGCCGTATCGGCCTGTTCCTCCGCCACATCGAGCAGGATGCCATCGCCATCGGCGCAGAGGAAGAAATCCGCGATATACTTGCCCTGCGGCGTCAGCAGCGCGGCATAGACCGGCCCCTCGGCCAGTTTGCGCACGTCATTCGTGACGATGCCTTGCAGGAATTCATGGGCATCCGCCCCCGAGATGCGCAGAATGCGTCTGTCGTTCATGACTATGTCCTTCATTCCGTTCACATGACATATAGCCATCGAACCGCCAGCAGAAAGAGGCAGTATGCGCGCGCCCCTCTCCGTCGTGATCCCCACCCTCAATGCCGAAGCCGCCCTTGGCCGGTGTCTTGGCGCGTTGGTCGAAGGGCTGGAGGCGGGCTTGGTGCGTGAGTTGATCGTGACCGACGGGGGGTCGTCGGACGCCACCTGCGCCATCGCGCAGGCCTGGGGCGGGGAAGTCGTGACCGGGCCGCCGTCGCGCGGGGGGCAGTTGCGGCGGGGCTGTGCGGCGGCCAGCGGCGACTGGTTGCTGGTGCTGCATGCCGACACGGTGCTGCTGTCGGGCTGGAGCCGCCGGGTGGAGGCGCATCTGCCCAGCGGCGCGCCCGCTGCCTTTCACCTGCGCTTCGATGCGGCGGACGGGGCAGCGCGGCGGGTGGCCGCATGGGCCAACTGGCGCAGCCGGCGCGGGTTGCCCTACGGCGATCAGGGGCTGCTGCTGCCGCGTGCGCTCTATGATCGGGCGAGGGGCTATCCGGACCAGCCGCTGATGGAGGATGTGGCGCTGGTACGCGCGCTCGATACGCCCGTGGTGATGCTCGATGCCATCGCCATGACCAGCGCGGACCGTTACCGGCGGCAGGGCTGGCTGCGGCGGGGCGGGCGCAACCTGATGCTGCTGGCGCGCTACTTCGCCGGGGCCGATCCCCATGCGCTGGCGCGCGCCTATCGCCGTCAGGCGGGGGAGCGGGACTGACCGTCGGGTTCCGGAGCGGTCTCTGTCCCCGGGCCATTGCCGTCCTTGAACTGCAGCCGGTAAAGATCGGCATAAAGCCCGCCTTTTTCCAGCAGCGCGTCATGGGTGCCTTCGTCCACCACCCGGCCCCGATCCATCACGATGATGCGGTCGGCATCGCGGACGGTGGACAGCCGGTGCGCGATCACCAATGTGGTACGCCCCTCTGCCAGCCGCTCCAGCGCGTCCTGCACCACCTGTTCTGAATGGGCGTCGAGCGCGCTTGTGGCTTCGTCCAAGAGCAGCACCGGCGTGTTGCGCAGAAGCGCGCGGGCGATGACAACCCGCTGGCGCTGCCCGCCCGAGAGCGCCGAGCCGCGCGGTCCGACGCGGGTGTCCAGCCCCTGTTCGAGCTGCGGCAGGAAGTCGGCGACATGGGCGTCCTTCAGCACCTGATCGAGCACCTCCGGATCGACGTCTTCCCGGCCCAGCACGATATTCTCGCGCAGGGTTTCGTCGAACAGCAGCGCCTCTTGCGTCACCACCGAAAACAGACCGCGCAGGTCCGGAATGGTCATCTCGGTCGTGGCGACGCCGCCGATGCGCACCTGTCCCTCATCCGGGTCGATCAGCCGGGTGAGCAGGTTGAAGATCGTCGATTTACCCGCGCCCGACGCCCCCACCAGCGCCGTGGTCTGTCCGGCGGCGGCGGTGAGCGATATGTCATCGAGCACTTTAGATTCCCCGTAGGAAAGGCTCACCCCGTCCAGCACAACGTCCGGCGTGCCGCTGGGGGCGGGGCGCGGATCGGCGGGCGAGGACAGCCGCACCGGCGCATCCATCAGCGCCTTGATCCGCTCCAGCGCGGCGGCGGCGACCTGCCACAGCCCGCTGATGCCACCCAGCCGCCGCAGCGGGTTGAAGGTGAAGCCCATGGCGGTGAAGAAGGTCATGAACTCGCCGATGGTCTTGTCGCCGGAGATGATTTCGGACCCGCCGTAGAGGATCACGGCCATGAAACCCACGCCCGACATGATGTCGATCATGCCCGGTATCGCGGAGTTGCCGAAGGCGCTGCGCACCTCGGTGCGGATGAACTGCCGGGTGAGGTCACGGTACTGGCGCGACTGGTAATCCTCCAGCGCGTTCAGCTTGACCTGCACGACCCCGTGGAAAACCTCGTCCAGCCGCGTGGACAGCGAGGCGCCCAGATCGCGCGCCTCGCGCGAGCGGGCGCGCACGAAACGCTGCGCGATCGCGGCAGGCAGGACCATCACCGGGATGCCGATGCAGGCCAGCAGCGCCCAGATGGGGTCAATCGCGATGGCCACGCCCAGAAGGACGATCAGCCCGATGAAATCGCGCCCCGCGCCAGTAATGACCGCGCGCCAGACATCCGCCACCGCGTTCACGTCCGACTGCACCCGCTGGATCAAAAAGCCCGGGGGATGCGACTGGTGAAAGGCGCCGTCCTGCAGCATCATCCGGTCCAGCAGATCGATGCGCATATCGGCGGCGGAGCGCTGGGCGATCCGTGTGAGCAGCACCTTCTGCGCCACCCCCGCCACCGCGCGGACCACGAAGATGCCCAGCAGCAGCAGGCCCACCCACCACAGCGCGCTTTCCTGCCCGGCCACAAAGACGCGGTCGAACATCGGCTCCATCAACCGTGCGAGCGCGCCCAGGGTCGACCCTTCGATGATCATGAAGATCACGGCCACGCCCAGCAGCTTCATGTGCTGGCGCAGATAGTCCCGCCAGAGCCAACGCAGCAATTCGGAGGATGTGTAGTTCTTGTAGTCCATCTTGGCCGGTGTCCTCCGAGGGGCGGGCGGTTCCACCTCTACGCATCGGGCCCGCGCAGGGCAAGCCACACGGGCTGCGTTGACGCGCCGTTGCGACGCGGTAAGGTGGCGCGAAACAGATGCAAATTCATACAGGTCTGACCATGGCGAAAGCACCCGTTCTGGCGCAGGGGCGCTCTTATCTCGCGATTCCGGGGCCGTCGGTCATACCGGACGCGGTCCTTGCGGCGATGCACCGGGCCGCGCCCAATATCTACGCCGGTCCCCTGACGGAGATGATGCCCGGCATGATGGACGATCTGCGCCGCGTCGCCCGGACCCGGCACCATGTCGCGATGTATACAGGCAACGGACATGCCGCGTGGGAAGCCGCCCTTGCAAACGTGATCCGGCCCGGCGACGCGGTGCTGGTACTGGCCACCGGGCGTTTCGGCATCGGCTGGGGCGAAATGGCCAGCGGGTTGGGCGCGGAGGTGGAGGTGATGGATTTCGGGCGTGCCGCACCGATGGACATCGACCGCATCGCCGAGCGGCTGACAGCCGACAGCGCCCATCGGATCAAGGCGGTGCTGGCGGTGCATGTGGATACCTCGACCTCCGTCCGCAACGACATCGCGGGCCTGCGCGCGGCACTGGACGCGGCGGACCATCCGGCGCTGCTGATGGCCGATTGCATTGCCTCGCTGGGCTGTGACCGGTTCGAGATGGACGATTGGGGCGTCGATATCATGGTGACGGCCTGCCAGAAGGGGCTGATGGTCCCGCCGGGGGTGAGCTTCGTCTTCTTCAACGACCGCGCCGCAAAGGTCCGCGACGGCATGGAGCGCGTCAGCCGCTACTGGGATTGGCAGCCCCGCGCGGAGCCGGAGGAATTCTACCAGTACCACGGCGGCACGGCGCCGACCCAGCATCTCTTCGGGCTGCGCTGCGCGCTCGACATGATCCATGAAGAGGGGATCGAGGCGGTCTGGCAGCGCCACGCCCGGCTGGCGCGCGCCGTCTGGGCCGCCTGCGAGGCATGGTCCACCGCCGGCAGCTTCGGCATGAACCTTTCCGCGCGTGAGCACCGCAGCCACGCGGTGACGGCCCTGCGGCTTGAGCCGCCCAACGCCACTCGCCTGCGCGACTGGGTGCAGGAAAATCTCGGCCTGACGCTGGGCATCGGGCTCGGCATGGCGGCCCCGGGTGACCCGGCATGGCACGGGTTCTTCCGGCTGGGCCATATGGGCCATGTGAACGGGCATATGATCATGGGCATGCTGGGCGGTATCGAAGCGGGGCTGAACGCGCTCGCCATCGATCACGGGCAGGGCGCGCTCGACGCGGCGGCGCGGGTGATCGGCGGAGCGGACTAGGCGCGCCGCGCCTCGATCCGGCCGATCAGCGCGTTGACGGCCCAGCCCGTCAGCGCCACCGCCGCGATCCCCCAGAGCGCCCAGATCAGCACCAGAAACCACGACAGGTTGATGCCGAACATCACGATACAGGCGGCGGTGAAATCGGGGGCGGCAGGGCGGTTCGAGGTGTCGCGCATGGCGGAAGCTCCGGTCTGATGCCGGCTATGATAGCGCAGCTTTGCCGCAAGTCAGCCCCCTTGCGCGGCAGGTTATCAGCCCGCCGCGGCCCCATCCGCCGCCTCGCGCAGCGCCTCCGGCAGGGCGGCGGCAAAGGCATCGAGCTGCGCGGGCGTGCCGCAGCTGACGCGGATGCAGCGGTTCTGCGGGGCGGCAAAGGGCATCCGCACGAAGACCCCGCGCCGGATCAGTCCCTCCAGCACCGTCTTGGCCCGGGCCGCATCCCCGCCACAGTCAATGGCGACGAAATTCGCGGCAGACGGCAGGGCCGTGAGCCCGTTGTCGGCGGCGATCCGCGCGATACGGCTTCGCGCCGCCTCGATCCGGGTGCGGGTCTCTGCCAGCCAGGCGGTATCGTTGAGCGCGGCCAGCGCCCCCGCCTGCGCCGCACGGTTCATGCCGAAATGATTGCGCACCTTGTCGAAAGCCG
>NZ_LWGH01000256.1:0-5985 GCF_001635395.1 Sulfitobacter sp. HI0129
CGTGCAGCCCCCCTCGCCCAGCATCTGCGCCCGATCCGCCCCGGCATGAACGGCGGCACCTACCGCCCCCTGTCGGAAGCGGACATGGCGCGCATCCATCAGGCAGCACTCGACGCGCTGGAACAGATCGGCCTTGCCGATGCGCCGCCCTCGGGTGTCGCATATCTTACCGGCGCGGGGGCCGTGCAGGGCGATGACGGTCGCATCCGCTTTCCGCGCGCCTTGGTCGAAGATACCATCGCCCGCGCCAACCGCAGCGTGACGCTGCATGGGCGCGACGCCGCCCATGACCTTGAGCTTGGCGGAACGCGGGTGCACTACGGCACCGCCGGGGCCGCCGTGCATCTGGTGGAACCGGACGGGCGCAACTACCGCGAAAGCGGCGTGCAGGACCTGCATGACGCCGCGCGCATCTGCAATGTGCTCGACAATATCCATTTTCTCCAGCGGCCCATGGTCTGCCGCGACATTCCCGACAACCGGGAAATGGATCTCAACACGATCTATGCCTGCTGTTCCGGCACGACCAAGCATATCGGGGTGTCCTTCACCGAACCCGGCTTCGTCGCCGAGGGGTTAGAGATGCTGCATATGATCGCTGGAGGGGAGGACAAATGGCGCGAGCGGCCCTTTGTCAGCAACTCCAATTGCTTCGTCGTGCCGCCGATGAAATTCGCGACCGAATCCTGTCAGGTGATGGAGGAGGTTATCAAGGGCGGCATGCCGGTGCTGCTGCTTTCGGCAGGCATGGCCGGGGCCACGGCGCCTTCGACCATCGCGGGGGCGATTACACAGGCGGTGGCGGAATGCCTTGCCGGTCTCGTCTATGTCAACGCGGTTAGGCCGGGCCATCCGGCTGTCTTCGGCACATGGCCCTTCGGGCTGGACCTGCGCACAGGGGCGATGACCATCGGGTCGGGCGAACAGGCCCTGCTCAGCGCGGGCTGCGCGCAGATGCACCAGTTCTACGACCTGCCGGGCGGGGCCGCCGCCGGGGGGGCCGATTCCAAGCTACCCGACATGCAGGCGGGCTGGGAGCAGATGTGCACCAACGTGATGGCGGGTCTGTCGGGCCTCAACATGGTCTACGAGGCCGCGGGGATGCATGCCTCGCTGCTGGGTTTCTGCCACGAATCGCTCATCCTCGGGGACGATCTGATCGGTCAGGCGCTGCGCTGCGTGCGCGGAATCGAGGTGAACGACGAAACGCTGGCGCTCGACCAGATGCGCGCGGTCTGCATGGGCGGGCCGGGGCACTACCTCGGCACCGAACAGACGCTGGACCGGATGGAGCAGGACCACGTCTATCCCCGGCTGGGGGACCGCACATCGCCCAAGGAATGGGACGAACGCGGCAAGCCCGATCTGGTGGCCAAGGCCACCATGCGCAAACAGGCGATCCTGTCGGAACCCTCTGCCGCCGCCTTCGCCCCCGATCTGGATACCGCGCTGCGCGACAGGTTCAACATCCACCTGCCCAGACGCTAAAGGGCCTGTATCGCTCCGGGCAACGCCGAAGCTGCTCTGCCCTGATGCTTTGAGCTTGGGCCGGGTGGCTTAGTCCGCGACCTTGATCGCGGCACCCAGACCGAGGCGGGCGGCGGCCTTCGCCTCGGCCATGTCCAGCGCGCCGTCCCGGTCGGTATCCATCGACGAAAAGAGCCGCGCGGTCATGCCTGGGTCCGCGCGCTTTACCTCGGCGATGGTCAACATCCCGTCGCCGTTGGTGTCCACCCGGGCGATCCGATCATCGATGGGCGCGCCGGATAGGTCCTCCGACGCGACTCCCTGGGTCGCGAACAACGCGACGGTCATGGCCATAACGGCCCTCCCGGGGCCGAAGATTATCCTGGGTGTCATGCCACTCTCCTGTGCCTTCGACGCGGCTGGCCGCGCAGGTGCCCACCCAGTCTGCCACGACACGGGGCGAAATGCCCGCCCAAGATGCCATTCACAGGCGATTTGGCGGGCTTTTGCCGAAACGGCGGCCCGCAGGGCAGCGCGCCGCCGATGCGCTTTTGCACCGGTCTGCCCGGTGCGCAGCGCTTTCGCCGCCTGCCGTTTCATTCCGGTCGCACCCCGCCCGAGCCTTTGATAGCAACGCCCGGACAACTGACCGAACGGAGTTTTCCGCATGCTCTACTGGTTCACCACGCACGTCGAGATCGTCGTCGTCGTGCTGCTGACCCTTGCCGCCGCTCTGGTTATCCTGCAGCAGCGCCGGACGCCGCAATCCACCGCCGCCTGGCTGCTTTTCATCGCGGCGCTACCCTGGGCGGCGGTGCCGCTGTTTCTGCTGCTGGGCTTCCGCAAGCGCCATTCGCGCTATCAGCCGATCTTCTTCCGCGAAGGCGATACCGGCGGGCCGCCCCCGGCGCCCGCGCATCCGCTCGACTCCACCTTTCAGCATTACGGCCTGCCCCCGGCACATGCGGGCCAGCGCCTGCGTCTGCTCAAGGAGCGGGAGGAAGCCTTCGAGAGCATGATGCAGGTGATCGACAGCGCCAAAGATCGCGTTCATGCCCTCTTTTACATCGTGGCGAACGACGCCACCGGCGTTGCCTTTGTCGATGCCCTGACCCGCAAGGCGGAAGCCGGTATCAAGGTCCGCCTGCTGATGGACCGTCTCGGCACGGTGCGCGGACCGCACCGCGCACTGAAACGGCTGCGCGCGGCAGGCGGAGAGGTGCGTTTCTACAGCCCCCTTCTGCAGATGCCCGGCAGCGGGCACCTCAACCTGCGCAACCACCGCAAGATGGTGGTTGCCGACGGGGCGCGGGTGTTTTCCGGCGGTATGAATATCGGGGAGCATTATCTCGGGAAAGGAAAGATGCCTGAAGGCTGGATCGACCTCGGCTTTACGCTGGAAGGCACCGCGGTGCAGAGCTTCGCCGATGTCTTCCGCTCCGACTGGAGCGTGGCCAGCGGTGACGACCTCGATGCGGTGCCCCCGGTGGCCCCCGCCACGGGCAGCGACGCGACGGTCCAGCTTGTCCCGTCTGGCCCCGATACGGTCGAAGACCCGCTGCACGACGGGTTGATCCGCGCGTTGCATATGGCCGGAGATCGTATCTGGCTGATCACCCCCTATTTCGTGCCCACGGAACTGCTCAGCAATGCTGTTGCCATCGCTGCGCGGCGGGGTGTCGATGTGCGCATCCTCGTGCCTGCCCGGTCGAACCAGCGCATGGCGGATTTCGCGCGCGGTGCCTACTTGCGGGAAATGAGCGAAGCCGGGGCGCGGATCCTCTATTATCAGCCGGGCATGATCCACGCCAAGGCCGGGATCGTCGACGATACCGCCTATGTGGGGTCCGCCAACTTCGACGTGCGCAGCATGCTGCTGAACTTTGAAACGACGCTTTTCGTCTATGACGCGGGAACGGTGGCGGATCTGGCCAGTTGGTTTGCCATGCTGAGCGAAGATTGCGAAACCGGGCGGCCGCGGGACGGCATGATCCGCCGGGTGGCCGAAGGGCTGTTCCGGCTCGGAGCGCCGATCCTGTGACCGGAGAAACCGAAGCGGAAACCGGCCCCCGGTCGGAGGGCGCGTTGCGTATTGCCAGCTATAACATGCGCAAGGCGATGGGCACCGACCGGCGCCGCGACCCGCACCGGATCATGCGTATCGTAAAAGCCCTGTCGGCCGATGTGGTCGTGCTGCAGGAAGCCGACCGGCGCTATGCCCCGCGCCCTTCCGCCCTGCCCCTGCAGGAACTCGAAGCGCTTACCGGAATGAAACGGGTGCCGGTACCGGGAAACGTCAGCCTCGGCTGGCACGGGAACGCGATTCTCGTCGGTCCAGATGCCGTGATCGATGAGGTGGAATACCTCGAACTGCCGGGAATAGAGCCACGGGGCGCCTTGGTGGCGGACCTGTCGCTGGGGGACCGCGAACTGCGGGTCATCGCCGCGCATCTGGGATTGTTGCGCCCTTCGCGGAAGGGTCAGTTGAGCGCGATGTTCGACCATCTGGCGGAACGTCCGTCGCGCCCCACGGTGATCGCGGGTGACATGAACGAATGGTCCCAGAAGGTGGGGCTGGGGCGGCTCGCGCGGCGCTTTACCATCCATGCGCCGGGCAACAGCTTTCACGCGCGGCTTCCGGTGGCGGCACTGGACCGGATCGCGCTCGATGACCGGCTCGAACTTGCCCATGGCGGAGTGCTGGAGACGCGCGAAACCCGGCGCGCTTCCGATCACCTGCCGATCTGGGTGGATGTCCGGCCCAGATGACGCGCGGGTGGAGTACGTTTCCGCACGATTTTCGCGGCGTGGAACTTGGCCCCCAACGCAGGTGTTTTCCCCGGCAGAGCATAGGAGGACACCATGTCTATCGAGAAGATGATTTCCGAACACCCTGACGTTGCTGGCCATCTCAACGAGCCGCTGGCCAAGGCGGTGCGTCACGCGATGTACTGCGCCGCCATCTGCAATTCCTGCGCCGATGCCTGTCTGGCAGAGGACGATCCCGCCGGGCGCCGCGACTGTATCCGCAAATGCCTCGACTGTGCCGACATCTGCGCGGCGACGGCACGCGTTGCCGCCCGCCGCACCGGCGGCAACGAGCAAATCCTTCGCGCCACGCTCGAACTCTGTGCGAAGGCCTGCGAGGATTGCCGCGACATGTGCAGCAAGCATGACAGCGACCATTGCAAACGCTGCGCCGAGATGTGCCGCGAATGCGCAGAGGATTGCCGCAAGGCGATGGAAAACCTCTGAAGAACGCACCCTAACCGGCTGCTACGCAATAAAAAAGGGAGCACCTCGGTGCTCCCTTGCAGTTTCGCCATCCGGGCTCGATCTGTTAACCGCTCGGTTCACGTTTCGCCTGCGGCCCGGATGCCGTCGAGGGGCGAGCGCACCCGCCCCCGGTCCGTTTAGCTACACCCGGAGGTCCCGCCGCAGGTGTTGCATTTCATGCAGGTGCCGTTGCGCACCAGCGTGTAGTTGCCGCATTCGCCGCAGGCCTCGCCTTCGTAGCCCTGCATCTTGGCCTTGGTCCGCGCATCGATCCCCACCGACCCGCTGCTGACGGCGGTGGACCCGGCCATGGCGACGCTGACGTTGCCGGTTGTCGTGCCCGTGGCCATCGCTGCCGCGCCCATGGTGGCGACTTCTGCGGTCTGGCCGCCCTGCAGCACGATCAGCTCCTGCGGCAGACGGTTGCGCAGATACCCGGTGGAGCTGATCTGGCGCAGCACCTCCAGCGACTTGCCTGCGGCACTCTCGCTCAGTTCCGCGACGTTGCCGACGCCCTCTTCCTCTTCGCCGCGGCCCAACGTGTCGAAGGTGGCGCCTTCGGGTTTCACATGGGCCAGATCCGTCCGGTCTAGGTAGCTGACCGCCAGTTCGCGGAAGATATAGTCAAGGATCGAGGTCGCGTTCTTGATGCTGTCGTTGCCCTGCACCATGCCCGCGGGTTCGAACTTGGTGAAGGTGAAGGCATCGACGAACTCTTCAAGCGGCACGCCGTATTGCAGGCCCACGGAAACCGCGATGGCGAAGTTGTTCATCATCGCCCGGAAACCGGCACCTTCCTTGTGCATGTCGATGAAGATCTCGCCCAGTTTGCCGTCTTCGTATTCGCCGGTGCGCAGATAGACCTTGTGCCCGCCGACGTTGGCTTTCTGGGTATACCCCTTGCGCCGCTGGGGCATCTTTTCGCGGTGGGATTTGATGATCTCCTTGACGATCACCTTTTCCACGATCTTTTCGGCCAGCACGGCGGCCTTGTCCTGCATCGAGCCGCTTTCCAGCGTTTCGGCGGCCTCGTCGTCGTCCTCGACCAGCGCGGCGGCGAGCGGCTGGCTCAGCTTCGATCCGTCGCGGTAGAGCGCATTGGCCTTGATCCCCAGCGACCAGCTGAGCTCATAAGCGTTCTGGCAATCGGAGATCGACGCATCGTTGGGCATGTTGATCGTTTTGGAGATCGCGCCCGAGATGAAGCTTTGCGCGGCGGCCATCATGTAGATGTGGCTATTG
>NZ_LWGH01000257.1:0-8606 GCF_001635395.1 Sulfitobacter sp. HI0129
ATCATCAGTTCGGACATCGGCAACAACTGCGCCATCGGCAACGCCTATCCCTCGTTCGAGGATGGCCGCAAATATCTGGCACCGGGTCTTTTCGGCCCCTGCGGCTACGGCTTTCCCGCCATCGTGGGCGCCAAGATCGGTTGCCCGGATGTGCCCGTGGTTGGGTTCGCGGGTGACGGGGCCTTCGGCATCTCGATGAACGAAATGGTCTCCGTCAGCCGGGACGATTGGCCCGCGATCACGATGGTGATTTTCCGCAACTACCAGTGGGGGGCGGAAAAGCGGAACACCACCCTGTGGTTCGATGACAATTTTGTGGGCACCGAACTTGCGCAGGACGTGAACTATGCCGCCATCGCCAAGGCCTGCGGCGTCGAAGGCGTGCAGGTTTCTTCCATGCAGGAACTGACCGACGCGCTGGACAAGGCGATCAAAGCGCAGATGAACGACGGCAAGACCACGTTCATCGAAGTTCTCTTGAATCAGGAGCTGGGCGAGCCATTCCGCCGGGATGCCATGAAAAAGCCCGTGTCCGTTGCCGGCATCAGCAGGGAAGACATGCGCCCTCAAAAGGTCTGAAGAATTGCCGGTAGACGGGCCCCTTCTCGTCGTCAACGCGGGGTCGTCGTCGATCAAGACGGCGGTCTTCGACCCCGGCCTGAAGGAACTCTTGCGGGTGGAGGCGACGGGCATCGGCACGCGGGGCAATGGCCGCGTCACGGCGCCGGGCGTTGACCGGCCCGGCGAGCTGCCCGATCACGCAGCTGCCCTGTCTGCGATACTGGAGACATTGGAGGCGCAGGGCGTTCCCGCAACCGCACTGAGCGCCGCGGCTCACCGCGTTGTCCACGGCGGCCCGACGCTGACCCGGGGCGTCCGCGTAACGCCGCAGGTACGCGAGATCATCGCGGCCTCTGTGCCCTTGGCGCCTCTGCACAATCCCCATCACCTTACCGGGATCGATGCGATTGCACGCGCCGTACCCGGCCTGACGCAATGCGCCAGTTTCGATACCGGCTTTCATGCCAGCAACCCAGCTGTCGCCTACCGTTACGCTTTGCCCGAAACCCCCGAAACGACAGGTCTGCGCCGGTATGGCTTTCACGGTCTCAGCTACGGCGCGATGGTCAAGGAATGGGAAGCGACCACGGGGCACCCCCTGCCCCCGCGCCTGCTGGCCATGCACCTTGGCAACGGCGCATCGCTTTGCGCCATCCTCGAAGGAAAATCCGAAGCGACTACGATGGGGTTCTCCCCGCTCGGCGGGCTGACCATGGGTACCCGCGTGGGGGAGATCGACCCCGGCGCCGTGCTGCATCTGGCCCGGCGCATGGGGCCGGATGCGGCCGAACAGATGCTGCAGGAACGCTCGGGCCTTCTGGGGCTGTCCGGCGTCAGCGCCGACATGCGCCGCATCTGTGCGGACGACAGCGCCGCGGCGCAATTCGCCCGCGACCATTTCCGATACTGGATCACCCGTCAGTCGGGGGCCATGATCGCCGCCATGGGCGGCCTCGATGCCATCGCCTTTACGGGTGGCATCGGTGAAAATGACGCGGAGATGCGGAACGAAGTTCTTGCAAACTTAGCTTGGGCAGGAAATGTTCCCCATTGGGTCATCCCCGCCGCCGAAGAGCGGCATGTCGCGGGCGAGGCCCTGACAGCGCTGGAGGAGGCGCCGCAGCCATGACGCATCATCAGCCGGAACTGGACCTGTCGCCCAAGGTCTCGGACGAGGTCCGCAAGACGACCTGCTACATGTGCGCCTGCCGCTGCGGCATCAACGTCCACATGAAGGACGGCAAGGTCGCCTATATCGAAGGCAACCGCGACCATCCGGTGAACCGGGGTGTCCTCTGCGCCAAGGGGTCCGCCGGGATCATGCAGCACAACGCCCCGTCCCGCCTGCGCGCGCCGCTGAAACGGGTTGGCCCCCGCGGCTCCGGCGAGTTCGAGGAAATCACCTGGGACGAAGCGCTGGAAATAGCGACCGGCTGGCTCGCCCCCATCCGCGAAACGGCGCCCGAAAAGCTCGCCTTTTTCACCGGGCGGGACCAGTCGCAAAGCTTCACCAGCCTCTGGGCGCAAAGCTTCGGCACACCGAACTACGCGGCCCATGGCGGCTTCTGCTCCGTCAACATGGCGACGGCGGGCATCTACACCATGGGCGGCGCCTTCTGGGAATTCGGCCAGCCCGACTGGGACCATACCAAGCTCTTCATGCTCTTCGGCGTGGCCGAGGATCACGACAGCAACCCGATCAAGATGGGCATCGGCAAGATCAAGGCGCGCGGCGCGCGTGTCATCGGGGTGAACCCCATCCGCACGGGCTATAACGCCGTGGCCGACGACTGGGTCGGCATCACGCCGGGCACCGACGGGCTTTTCATCCTGTCGATGGTCCATTGCCTGATGAAATCGGGGCGGATCGATCTGCACTATCTCGCGCAATACACCGACGCCCCGGTTATGGTGAACGCGGATGAAACCTCCCCCCAGCATGGCCTGCTGCTCCGCGATGAAGACGGCAAGGAACAGGTGATCGACAGACGCACAGGCAAGCTCTGCGCCTTTGATGCGCCGGGTGTCCGCCCCGACCTTTCTGCCACCTACGAGGTCGACGGCGTCACCCATCGCCCCGTCTTTCATCACATGGCGGAAAAATACCTCGCGGATACCTACGCCCCCGAAGCCATCGCGGACAAGGTCGGCATCCCCGCGAAACGCATCCGCGCCATCGCCGCCGAACTGGCCCGAATTGCCTTCGACGAAGCCTTCGAACTCCAGCGTGAATGGACGGATTTCCGGGGCGAGACCCACAAGACGATGACGGGGCGTCCGGTCTCCTTCCACGCGATGCGGGGCATTTCGGCCCACGCCAACGGCTTTCAGACCTGCCGCGCGCTGCATCTGCTGCAAATCATCCTCGGTACCGTCGAAGTACCCGGCGGGTTCCGCTTCAAACCGCCCTACCCCAAACCCGCCACCGCCCACCCCAAACCGCACAGTGGCGTGAACCCCGGCGCGCCGCTGAACGGGCCGCATCTCGGCTTCGTTCACGGGCCTGACGACCTTGCCCTCAACGAAGACGGCAGCCCCGCCCGCATCGACAAGGCGTTCACATGGGAAAACCCCATGTCGAGCCACGGGCTGATGCATATGGTGATTTCCAACGCCCATGCGGGCGATCCCTACAAGATCGATACGCTGTTCATGTACATGGCCAACATGTCGTGGAACTCCTCCCTGAATGTCGGCGGCGTGATGGAGATGCTGACGGACAAGAACGAAAACGGCGATTACGTCATCCCCCGCATCATCTATTCGGATGCCTATAGCTCCGAAATGGTCGCCTACGCGGACCTGATCCTGCCAGATACCACCTATCTGGAACGGCACGACTGCATATCACTTCTCGACCGGCCCATTTGCGAAGCGGATGCCGCGGCCGATGCGATCCGCTGGCCCGTGGTTCAGCCGGACCGCGACGTGCGCGGCTTTCAGTCGGTCCTTTGCGAGCTTGGCGCAAAGCTGGGCCTGCCTGCTTTCGTCAACGACGACGGCAGCCAGAAATACGCCGACTACGCTGACTACATCACCAATCACATGCGCCGCCCCGGGGTCGGCCCTCTCTTTGGCTATCGCGGCGCGGCGGGCAGGCAGACGGGCCGCGGTGACGCAAACCCGAACCAACTGGATCGCTATATCGAAAACGGCGGCTTCTTCATCTCCCACGTTCCAGAGGAGGCCGCCTATTACAAGCCGTGGAACCGCGACTATCAGGACTGGGCCGTGCAGAACGCGCTTTACGATGCGCCGCAGCCTTATCTCTTCTCGCTCTACGTCGAACCGCTGCGCCGCTTCCAGCTTGCCGCCGAAGGTCACGGGGAACGGCAACCCCCGGACCATCTGCGCCAACGGATCATCGACACGATGTCGCCGCTACCGATCTGGTACGATTGCGACAGTGCGGGAACCGAAGGCTACGACATCCACGCCCTGACCCAGCGCCCCATGGCCATGTATCATTCATGGGGCGGTCAGAACGCATGGCTGCGCCAGATACACGGCCATAACCCGCTCTACCTGCCGACCAACTTGATGCGCGCGCATGACCTGAAGGATGGCGACTGGGCGCATGTCTCGTCCCCCCACGGGCGGATCACGGTCCCGGTCATGGAAATGGCCGCGCTGAACCCCAATACCGTCTGGACATGGAATGCCATCGGCAAGCGCAAGGGCGCCTGGGCGCTGGATGAGGACGCGCCCGAAGCAACCAAGGGCTTCCTGCTAAACCACCTGATGCATGAGCTGCTGCCGCCGAAAGGCGACGGCTTGCGCTGGTCGAATTCCGACCCGGTGACCGGGCAGGCGGCGTGGTTCGACCTGAAGGTAAAGATCGAAAAGGCCGAGCAAATCGCGCAGACCCGCCCCGATTTCCCGGCCCAGACCTCGCCCGTGGGCAAGGGCCCGCGCCTGCTGCGGTGGAAGGTCGGCCGATGATCCCCTTTCTCATGATCCCAAATACTTCGGGGTCCGGGGCAGCGCCCCGGCCTCGCCCCACAAGCGGAGTACCCCGATGACCGCACTCCCCGAACGGACCGATCGCAAACTGGGGCTGGTGATCGATCTCGACACCTGCGTCGGCTGTCATGCCTGCGTGATTTCCTGCAAAGGCTGGAACACCGAAAACTACGGCGCACCGCTCAGCGATCAGGACCCGTATGGCGGCGCCCCGTCCGGCACCTTTCTCAACCGGGTGCATAGCTACGAAGTGCAACCGCCCGAGGGTGCCGCGCAACTGGTGCACTTTCCAAAATCCTGCCTTCACTGTGAGGACGCGCCCTGTGTCACCGTCTGCCCCACGGGCGCCAGCTACAAGCGAGTCGAGGACGGCATCGTGCTGGTCAACGAAAGCGACTGCATCGGCTGCGGGCTATGTGCCTGGGCCTGCCCCTACGGCGCGCGGGAATTGGACGCCGCCGAGGGGGTGATGAAGAAATGCACCCTATGCGTGGATCGCATCTATAACGAGAACCTGCCCGAGGTTGACCGCACTCCGGCCTGCGTGCGGACCTGCCCCGCGGGCGCTCGCCACTTTGGTGACCTGTCCGATCCTGCCTCCGACGTCAGCCGTTTGGTCTCGGAACGCGGCGGGGTCGACCTGATGCCGGAACAGGGAACGAAGCCCGTCAACAAATATCTGCCCCCGCGGCCCCGGGACCGGCTCGCGAGGGATGCGGCGGAACCGACCACCGGCGAGATCGACGTATTGGCCCCTTTCCTCGAGCCTGTAGCGGAGACACCGCAGGGCTTCATCGGCTGGCTCGACCGCGCGCTGGAGAAGCTCTGATGCATCCCGCACCTTCCGTCATCGTCTTCACCAGCTTTTCGGGGCTTGGTTTCGGCCTGCTCTTCTGGCTGGGAATAGGGCTTCCCGCCGTCACCGGCTGGACCGCCTTCGCCTTCTTCACCATCGCCTATCTGTTTGCCGTGGGCGGGCTTGTTTCATCCACGTTCCACCTTGGCCATCCGGAGCGTGCGCTCAAGGCCTTTACCCAGTGGCGCACCAGCTGGCTGAGCCGCGAAGGTTGGGCCGCCGTGGCGAGCCTGATTGTGATGGCGGCCTATGGCGCGGGGCTCGTTTTTGTGCAGTCACGCTGGCCGGTTCTGGGCTATGTCGGCGCCGCTCTCTGTTTGCTCACGGTCTTCACCACCTCGATGATCTATGCGCAGATGAAGACGATTCCGCGCTGGAACAGCGTTCTCACCCCGCTCAACTATCTGTCGATCTCACTCGGCGGGGGGGCGCTGCTGGCGGGGCAGATCACCTGGGCGATCTGGCTGTTATTGGCCGCGGGTGTGCTGCAGATCGCGGCTTGGCTTCGGGGGGACCGGGCGCTGACCGACTCCGGCACCGATCTGGCAAGCGCCACGCGGCTGGGGACCATCGGCAAGGTACGCGCGTTCGAGCCTCCCCATACCGGCACCAACTATCTGCTGAAGGAATTCGTCCATGTGGTCGGGCGCAAACATGCGCTGAAACTGCGGGTGATCGCGATAACCCTGATGTCGGCGCTGCCGGTCCTGCTGCTTCTGCTGCCGTTTACCCACATCGCGGCGGCAGCGGCGGTGGTTTCACATCTCGCGGGTGTGCTCACCGCGCGCTGGCTTTTCTTTGCCGAAGCGGAGCATGTCGTAGGGCTTTACTACGGCGCACATGCAGGCAAGGCGGCCTGAGCGGGCGGAACCCGACCGCCGCATAGCGGTCGGACCGTCAGATCGTTCAGCCAAGCAATCCTGCATGGCGCAGCGCGTCGGAAACCAGCTTTTTCGTTTCATCCGAAAGCTCCGTCAGCGGCAGGCGGACCTCCGGCGAACACAGATCAAGCAGTGACATTGCGTATTTCACGCCCACCAGACCCGGTTCGGTGAAAATCGCCTTGTGAAGCGGCATCAAGCGGTCCTGCAGTTCCAGCGCGGTCGCATAATCACCTTTCGCACAGGCGTTCTGCATCTGCGCCAGCAGGGCGGGCGCCACGTTGGCCGTGACCGAGATGCAGCCCGTACCGCCCTGTGCGTTGAACCCATGGGCCGTCGCATCCTCGCCCGAGAGCTGGATGAAATCCGTACCACAGGTGATACGCTGGTCGCAGACCCGGGCGAGATCGCCGGTGGCATCCTTGACGCCGACGATCCGGGGCAGTTTCGACAGTTCCCCCATCGTCTCCGGCAGCATGTCCACGACGGAACGGCCCGGAATGTTGTAGATGATGATCGGCAACTCGCAGCAGTCGTGGACAGCCGTGAAATGCGCGATCAGCCCCCGCTGTGTCGGCTTGTTGTAATAGGGGGTCACCACCAGCAGGCCATCGGCCCCCACCTCGGCCGCGTGACGTGCAAGACGGACGCTTTCGGCGGTGTTGTTGGACCCGGCCCCGGCAATCACCGGGATGCGACCTGCCGCCGCTTTCACGACTTCTTCGACGACCGTTTCATGCTCATCATGGCTGAGCGTGGGCGATTCGCCCGTCGTGCCAACCGGGACGAGACCATGGGAGCCCTGATCGACATGCCAGTCCACAAGTTTGCGCAGGGTCGCGAGATCCGGTTTGCCATCGGCAAACGGTGTAACGAGGGCTGGCATCGAACCTTTGAACATATGCACGCTCCTTTGACTTGCGCAGACCGGCGGAAACCGGACAGTTTGACCCGCATGGCGGGAACGTCATTTGCATGCCGTCATTCAGGTCATATGTTGTTTGGCTCTAGCCTCTGACCAAAGGGAAATGCAAGCGATGACACGAGTCCTCACTGTTCTGACCCTCGTTTTTGCGCTGGCCTCGCCCGCGCTGGCCGAACGCCCCCGCCCCCTGGGTTGGGCGCTCGACGCCATGCGGGCCGGCAGCTGGGAAGCCGCGCTCACCCTTGCCGAACGGGACGGGCTCGTGGCGCGGGACGTCATAATGTGGCATTTCCTGCGCGATGGGGGCGGTACCTTTGCGCAGATTTCGTCCTTCCTGCAGCGCCGGCCCGACTGGCCGGGCGAAAGCTATCTGCGCCTGCGGGCCGAAGACCGCGTGATAGATGAGGACGACGCGACGATTCTCGCTTTCTTCAAGGGTGCACCCCCGCAAACGCCGCGCGGTGTACTGGCCCATGCCGAGGCTCTCTCCGCCAACGGCGAAACCGGCGAGGCAGAAGCCAATATCGTAATGGCCTGGCGCACCATGCCGATGAATAGCTCCAGTCAGGCCCTTTTTCTCGCGAAACACGCCAAGCTGCTTGAGGGCCACCACGCCGCGCGGCTGGATGAAATGCTGTGGCGGCGCAACCATTCCGCCGCACGCCAGATGTTCGATCTGGTCGGCAAGGGGGAGGTCGACCTTGCCAAGACCCGCATCGCGCTCCAACGGCGCGAAGGCAACGTGAACGCCATGATCGACGGTCTGCCCGCTGCGCAACTGGCGTCGCCCGGGCTGGCCCATGACCGATTTGAATGGCGGATCCGGAAGGGGCTGGTGGCCGAGGCAAAGGACCTGCTGCTGGAAACCTCGACATCCGCGCAGGCACTGGGCCAACCCGACGAATGGGGCAACCGGCGCCGTGCCCTGGCGCGCGGAGAAATGCGCTCTGGCGACAAGCGCCGCGCGTATCAGTTGGCGTCGCAGCATTTCATCGAGAGCGGATCGAACTATGCCGATCTCGAATGGTTGGCAGGCTACATCGCGCTGCGTTTCCTCGATGAACCGGAAACAGCGTACCGGCATTTCACCAATCACGATGGCGCGGTGAGCTCTCCGATCAGTCAGGGACGTGCGGGATACTGGCAGGGGGTCGCGCTCGAAGCCATGGGCGAACCCGAACGCGCCGCCGCGGCCTTTGCCGAAGGGGCGAAGTATCAAACCTCTTTCTACGGATTGCTGGCCGCCGAACGAGGCGGGCTGCCTTTCGATGAAAGCCTCGCCGGGCACCCGCCTGCCAAAGACTGGCGCAAGAGCCCGCTCGCTCGCGCGCCGCTGTTCGAGGCGGGGCTGCTGCTGCAGGCATCCGGAGAGCTGACGCTGGCGGAAATCTTCTGGACCCATCTCGCGGACCAGTTGTTG